>USSP01000030.1 GCA_900557385.1 uncultured Lachnospiraceae bacterium | reverse complement strand
ATCCTGAAGCAGCAGATTTGTAAATTGCATCCAGAATCTGGGTTACGACAAATGCCTGCTCCGGCTTTACCAAAGGCTCTGTATCATTCAAAATTGCATCCAGCCACTGTTTGCACTCCTTTGCCGCTTCATTTCGGTCATTTACCCCCTCAAAAAAGGCAACTGTCCCTGATTTAGAGATATGCTCGTCCGTAAGAACTCCGCCTGTTGTCTCATTGATTACCAGATCGTATCCATCCGAACTCATACCACCCACCATCTCTGCGCCTGCTTTTGTGCCGCAGAGTGTTGTGGCTGCCTCGCGGGAATCCTTCACGTTCAGCGCCCATGCGGACTCAAGAAAGATGGTAGCTCCATTTTCCATCTTAATAAATCCAAAAGCAGAATCCTCTACCTCATATTTCTCCGGATCCCATGGTCCAAACATATTTCCTTCCACAGCCTCCGGTAGGTGCCCCAGCTTCTCAAATACAGAGCCCATAACACTGACTGGCTTATAATTGTCCATACACCATAATGTAATATCAAGGGCATGTGTCCCTATATCAATCAGCGGACCACCGCCTTGCTTTGATTTATCCGGAAATACTCCCCAAGTAGGAACCGCCCTTCTTCTAACTGCATGCGCCTTTGCAAAATAGATTTCTCCAAGTTTTCCTTCTTCACATGTTCGCTTTAACATCTGGGAATCCGTACGGAATCTGTTCTGGTATCCGATGGTAAATTTCTTTCCGGATTTTTTCCATGCATCCATCATCTTCTGAGCATCCTCTGTAGTAGCAGCCATCGGTTTCTCACAAAGTACATGTTTCCCTGCTGCAAAAGCTGCAACCGTAATTGGGCAATGTGATACATTCGGGGTACACACGTGCACCACATCAATCTCCGGGTTATTTAAAAGCTCATTGTAATCCTTATAAACCTTTGCACCTTCAGCACCATATTGCTTCGCTGCCACCTCTGCGCGCTCTATGTAAATATCACAAAACGCAACAATCTCACATTTATCTGCCTGTGATGTCAGCGCCGGAAAATGCTTTTGATTTGCAATTCCTCCACACCCGATTACTCCAACCTGTAATTTTCCATTTTTCATTTCTACTTTCCTCGCTTTCTAAAATTTTGTCACTACATTTATACTCATACCTCTTCTACATGCTTTGCTTTCAACTTTTTTCTGATGTCATCAGCCTCCTTGTCCGTCATATCCCAAAGAAGACTCACAAGTGCACTAAGAAAGAAGAGTATTGCAGGAATTAAATTTGTAACAATATTGATTCCTTTCAACGCACCTACTGTCTGTACCTCATTCGCAACATATCCAAAGGCAGAAAGAAGCATAACACCGACAGCTGCTCCAAGGGCATTTCCAATCTTCGTTGCCAGTCCATAGATTGCATAAGCTGTTCCTTCTGTTCTTACACCGGATTTTAATTCCATATAATCAATGGAATCTGCCACCATTGTAAGCGAAATCGCAAATCCCATATTCATCCCATAAATGACATCTCCGATAAGAATCATTACAATATTGTCGTAGGGCGCAAGATAAATAATAAAAAGACCAATCCCCATTAAAATGTTGGAAAACATAAGTGTATTTCTCTTGCCAAGCCACTTCGTAAGGGTCGGAACAATAAAGGAAACCAAAATCGCGCACAGAGAAGGAATCACCATAATCAGACTGAGCAGCTTATAAGACCCCAGACAGTATATTACATAAAATGTTACAACTGACATCCGCCCCATGACTGCCGCCATGACTAATACCATAATGAAAGAAACAATCATCAGATATTTATTCTTTACAAGGTTTCCAACTGCATTCCTGAAAGAAAACCTGACCGCCTTCCCCTTTGGCTGCACCACCTCTTTAGCGGTCTTAAATACAATCATAAACAATGGGATAGCAACTACTCCATAAACAACTGCCGTCATCATATATCCATGTCCGCTTGCCACCCCGGCTCCTTCACCCGAAAACTTAAGTGCCAGTGCTGCTGTCGCCCCATTTACAACGAGCATACCAAGCTGCGTGCCTATCGTTCTGGAGGAATTAATCTCCGTACGTTGGTTTGCATCCTCACTCATTACAGCCGCCATGGCGCCATAGGGAATATTGACCAAGGAAAAAAGCATTCCTGTGACGATATACGTCACCGCCGCCCATAGAATACTGGCTGTACTGTTTCCTCCAAAGGGATTTGTAAATGTCAACACTCCGAACAATGCCAGAAACGGACAGCCAAATGCGAACCATGGGCGAAATCTTCCAAATCTTGACCGGGTTCTCTCTGCAATCGCACCCACCATCGGATCATTCACCACATCCCATACCCTGGCCACAAGCATGATTGTCGAAACAGCAATCGGTGCAAGCCCTACAATATCCGTATAAAAAAGTGTCAGGTAAGAACCAACAAACATCCAGATAAGCTGTGAAGCCAGTTCTCCAAATCCATAACATATGACCGCTGCCTTTGATGCCCTTTTCACCTTGCTCATTCCTATTTCTCCATATAAACTTCTTTCACAGATCCACCGGCATTAAGATTGTTATGCGGCTGTCTTCACCGAAGTTATCTTTTTCACCCTGGCCTGTTTCTGGAAGGTATCATACCCGATTGAAAGCATTAAGATAATTCCCTTAACGATAAATTGTACATACACACCAAGTCCAATCAACTGCATACCATTAGACAGCACACCTAAAATCAGGCATCCGACCACAACTCCTTTCACATTACCTTCGCCGCCAATGAAGCTGATTCCGCCCAGCACACATGCCGTAATAGCGTCAAATTCCGTACCTGGTCCAATGGTGGAATTTGCAGAGCCTCCACGTGCAGTCAAAAGAATGGCGGATATAGCAAACAACACACCACCTAATGAAAATACGATCAGCCTGATTCGTTTCGTATTAATACCGGCTAGACGGGCTGCCTCCCCATTCCCGCCTGCTGCATAAACAAAACGTCCAAAGCACGTCATTTCCAATATAAAATGCATAATAATTGCTATTACTACTGCAATAATAACCGGTACGGATACGATTCCTACATATCCTTGGCCAATTACTTTATAGGAGGGAGAGAAATTAAAAAATGACTGTGATTTGGATATAGTATAGGAAATACCCTGGAATATCGTCATAGTTGCCAAGGTCACAATCATGGGATGAATTTTCAACAGATTTGCTGCAAAACCGTTAAAGCAACCCATAGCTCCACCCAGAATCAATCCCAACAAAATGGCCACCGGCACCGGAAGTCCAAAACGCTGCATAAAAATTGCCACACATACGCCTACAACGGATATAATGTACCCAACGGAAAGATCCGTACCACCGCTGATCATAATCACTGCCACTCCAATTGCAGCAATCACAAAATATGCGTTCTGGGTACAAATATTCATCATATTTTTTACCGACAGGAAACTCGGTGATAAAATACTGAACACACACACCAACAAAATCAAGATAATTAACATAACATTTGATTTTAAGATTGCTTTTACTTTTCCTTTATTCATTTCGTAAGTCCTCCTATTCATTGGATGCTAGGCGTAAAACAGTCTCCTGACTGAAATCTTCTTTTTGTACCTCACCGGTTATCCTTCCCTCACTTAACACAATGATGCGGTCGGACATACCTAACAGTTCTTCCATGTCGGAACTGATCATAATAATGGCCTTTCCATCCTTTACCAGTTCTGTCATCAATAAATATATTTCGTGGCGGGCACCGATATCAATACCTCTTGTAGGCTCATCAAAGATGATAATATCAGAATTAGCGGCCAGAACTTTCGCTAAAACCACCTTCTGCTGATTTCCTCCACTTAAATTCACAACTCTCTGCTTCAATGAAGGGGTTTTTATCTTCAATTTATTCTTAAAATACTCCGCCCTCTTTGCTATCTTCTTCTTACTCACCAGACGGTTCGTAGTCAAATTTCGAATATTAGAAATTGCAATATTCCACTCAATCGTCATGTTAAGGAAACATCCCTGCCCCTTTCGGTCCTCTGGAATTAATCCGATTCCGGCTTTAATGGCATCACTTGGAGATTTGATTTTTACTTCCTTCCCATATAAGCAAATGCTTCCACCCAGCTTCTTATCCGCTCCAAAGATAGCCCTTGCCAGTTCCGTGCGCCCGGCGCCTACCAAACCAGAAAGGCCCAGAATCTCACCTCGATGAAGTTGGAAGGATATATTATCATTATAAAAACCACTGACATTCTTTACTTCCAGGACTACTTCATCTCTTACACAGTTCCTTTCCGGATAAGTATTCGTTAGCTCACGTCCCACCATCAGAGAAATCAATTCATTCCGATTCGTATCTCTGGTCTGTACCGTTGCAACATAGCAGCCATCGCGCATAACCGTCACACAATCCGTAATGTCAAACAATTCCTCCAAACGATGAGAGATATAAATAATGGTAACACCTTTTTTCTTCAGATTATGTATAATATCATAGAGTTTCTGCACCTCGGCCATTGTCAACTGGGCAGTGGGTTCATCCATTACAATAATCCTGGCCTCTTTGGAAATCGCCTTTGAAATTTCCACCAGTTGTTGCTGCGCTGGAGATAAATCACGCACATAGGACTTTGGATTAATATCAATCTGATACTGCTCAAACAATTCCCGAGTGCGCATCAACATCTCCTTTTTATTAGAAAGTCCATGCAACTTACTTCCCAGACAGATATTTTCCGCGACGGTCAAAGAACCGACTAAGTTATACTCCTGATAAATCACCTCTATCCCATGGAGCCTGGAAAGCAACGGCGTCATTTTTTTATATTCTTTCCCTTCAATACAGATCTGACCCTCATCATTTGTAACAGCTCCCGAAAGTACCTTAATCAGAGTAGATTTTCCTGCGCCGTTTTCACCAAGCAGCGCATGTACCTTCCCTTTCTCAAAATCCACACTAACATCATTCAGCGCAATAACACCTGGATATCGCTTCGCTATATGCTTCATCTGTAATATGATATTTTCCATTCTCCGTACTCACCTTCCTAAAAAAGAAGAGGCCGCCGACTTCAGCGGCCTCCTTTTCTTCTATTCTGTCAATGTATCGGCTGTAACTATTTCATATGTGCCATTCCATACTGGAATTGGTTCCTCTCCTTTCAAGATAGGAGTACATGCTGGTATAAAATTTTTGTATACAATATCTTCTATGTTCCCCATAGAAATAGAACCTCTTAAAGTGCTTTCGTTGTTTGCAGATGCTTTGATTTTTGCGATAATTTCCTCCGTCGTATCTACTGTAAAGATACCAAACTTACTCAAATCCTCCACCGGGCAATCGGTAGAAGCAATGTAGGATTCTATTCCAACTGCGCTGGGTCCGTTTGCAGCTATTACAACATCAATTTCGGGATGTGTAAGAAATGCATTTTCAATTTTTGTACGCGCTTTTTCACTGGAATTGCTGTCTGGAGTCTCCTCTTCAATGATTGTGACCTTCGGGTTGTCTTTAATTGTTCTCATTCCATCACATCGTTCCGCAAGCTCCGGACTATAAGAAGAAGACAGCAGATACAGGGTAACTTCTCCCTCCCCTGCATCCGGGAAAGTCTTTTCAATCCATTCATTCGTTATTTTTGCACAGGCTTCGCCCATCTCATACTCTTCCGCTGCCAGCATCTGCGTAGTTGCTCCGTCCGGAATTTCCATAGCATATGCAAATACAGGAATTCCATCATTCATAACCTTTTGGCATACACTTGTCAACGCTTCCCCATTGATCGGCAATACCACAATCAGATCCATGCCCATGGTCGCATAATTTTCAATCTGCTCAATCTGTTTGGTTACATCACCGTCAGCAGAATCCACCTGACAGCTTACGCCTTCTGCCTCCAGAGCCTCTTTGACCGTATCGACAATCTCCAACATAAAATCGTTACTAATGCTTGGAACCGTAAAACCAACTTTTTTTCCTGTGGCTTGATCATCGGACGGCTTGTTGTCATCGTTTCCGCATCCGCTCAACAGAGTAGCTGCCATAGCAATCGTTAATAAAAGACTAAAAAGTTTCTTCTTCATTGTTACTTCTCCTTTTCTTGTTTTGATGGGTTTAATATACCCCATAAGCTCTGTTCATACAATGCTGTTGTTTTTTTAAAAAGTGGATTATTTTTCGTATTTGAAAAATAATCCACTTTTACTATTTTTCACTATTACAATCTATAAAATCCAGACTGTCTTACTCCCTCAGCCACATTTCATACCGTTCGAACTGCGTCTTTTCATCACTGTTCAATACATAGATGGTATCACAAATGGTTTTCAGTTCATTCATATTCTGGGAAGCAATGAGAATGGCAGATCCACTTCTTGCCATTTCGGCAAAAGCTTGAAATATAATATCACGCATAATCATATCCACATTCCCGCAAGGCTCCATGCATACCATTATGGTAGGATGAAACAGTATCCATCGGGTCAGAAGAATGCGGTTCTGAATATATTCATCAAAATATCGAACTTTTGTAGCCTTCTCTTCATAAGGAATCCCCAGTTTTTCCATGTACTCCTTTCCAAGAAATTTGGGAACCTTTCTGTTCCTGAATATCTTCAGACGACTGCTTTTTTTTAGCACTGGCAGACAAAGATTGTCTATAAAACTCATTGATCCCACCAGGCCATCTGTCTTCCGGTTGCAAGGGATATAACCAATATTATTTTTGATGGCATAATCCAGATTCCGAGGCTCATATTTCTTCCCGTTCAGATACAAGGTACCTTCCCTTATGGGCGACTCCCCGATTAGCATCTGCAAAAGCTCCATATTTTTCTGATTATTCAAATCATACAATCCCACAATTTCTCCGGCATGAACCGTCAGGTTCTGTTCCCGCACATACCATTCCCCGGACAACCCCCGTGCCAGCAAAGCCACCCGGTCCGTGCTTACACCTTCACGTTCAAATAACGGAGGGTCCTCATTCCCTATGAGCAGCCGCCTGCAAAACTCCTCATTATAATCATCGACAAAAAAAGTACGTACATTCTTTCCTTTCCGGAGAACCAGCGCCTTGTCCGCCAGTACTCTGGTAAAGTCCATCTCGTGGCTTTCATATAAAATAGCAATTCCTTTTTCCTTTAATGTTCTTAAAAGCTCTGTCACTCTTAATAGTTCATTCTGTCCATATCCCTGAAACACATCATCAATGACCACCAGCTTTGCTTCATTTTCAATGGCCCGAATCAGCTCCACAATCCGTTTCTGTGCCGGGGTCAGTTCCCGTATCAGCGTATGCGGGAGCAATTCCGGTGCATACTGCCCCAAAAGTATCCTTGCACGGTAATAAATATTTTTCATCCGAACCAAACCTTTTATCTTGCGCTTTCCTGTAATAATAAAAATATTCTCCGCCACAGACAGTCCCGGAATCAGTGTACTGTCCTTTCCAATGCATACCACATCCACAATGCTTCGAAAATATTCACCAACGCAACTGGCCTCATCGTTACAAACCACTTTCCCCTTTTTTAAAAGAATATGTCCCATAAAATATTCATAAATCAGAGTCTTCCCTGCGCCAGACAGGCCAAGTATATTGACCATTTCACCTTCACAGATATGAAAGTGAAAATCCGTAAGGCCGTAAGGCTCATAATCACCTAGGCATACATCCTGCATTCTTAAAATTTCTTTTTTCATAGCCATCCCTGCTTTCCTCTCCCACAATCCTCGGCAGAGTGATTTCCACTTCCGTACCCAGTTCTTTGGTACTTGAGACCTTCAACCCATAATCACCGCCATACAAAAGTCTCAGACGGTTGTTGACGTTTTCCATAGCAATCCCATTATGTTCCGGTTTTTGAGGAAGTTCCGACACCCCGTCTGCCTGCTGCAGCTTTTGCTGCAGCTTTTCCAGGGCTTCTTCATCCATACCCACGCCATCATCCGCCACAATAATCATCAGCCGGTCTATCGTCGCTTCAATATGTATGTAGATATGCCCTTTTTCCATTTTTTGTTCCATTCCATGGAAAATGGCATTTTCCACAATGGGCTGCAACGTCATCTTGGGAATCAGGCAGGCAGCATATACTTCCGTTTCCACGTGGGGATAAATCCGAAACACAAAGCGATCCTGGAACCGGTACTGCTGAATCTGAATGTAATTCTGTATATTTTCCAACTCTTGCTCTACTGTTACAGTATCGTTATCCTTACTGATGTTGTAACGAAAATATTTTGCCAGCGCCTCTGTCATATCCGCAATGATGTAATTATCATCTATGACGGCCTGCCCTCGAATAGTCTCCAGAGTATTATAAAGAAAATGCGGGTTGATCTGATTCTGAAGTTCAGCATATTTGGACTGCTGGCGCAACAGTACTTCCGCATGTTCCCGCGCCATGGAATGCTGTAGTTCGTCCAGCAACGTATGAATGCTGTCTGCCATGACATCCGCACTGGCCCACAGATTCATGGTTTTACCGGTGCTTATATCGTCCAACTTCCCTATAGCTTCCTTCAGCTTTAAAATTGGACGGTAAATATATAAAATAAAAAAAAGCAACGCTAAAAACAGCAACAGAATACCTACTATCATGTAGTTCACCCATAGACGTATTTTAACGCAATCCTTGTAAGCCCCAAAAGATAATACCATAAATTCCACATTAACGAATAGCATGATAAGGAATACCACAACAGAACCCGTCAGCGGATTTATTTTCATTCTCTTCTTCATAATACCTCCGTCACCTATACAGCTTACGGTAAGCCGACGGCTTTAAACCCACCACCTTGTTAAAGGTCTTGCTAAAATAGCGTGAATCCGTATATCCTACCTTTTCTGCCACCTCTGAAATGGGCAAATCTGTATTTTTTAAGAGCTTCTTGGCAGCCTCCATTCGGCACGAAATCAGAAAATCACTGAAATTAATTCCCATTTCTTTTTTAAACATAGTACTCAGATAAGCTGAACTTAAATTACTGGCCGCTGCCACATCCTCTAAGGACACCTGCCTGCTGTAATTCTCCTGTACATACTGCTTTACCATCCGAATCGGCAACTGGTTTCTTCTTTTGCGCTCATCTATCACCCGTCCAAAATACTGTTGTATCAAATCACTGAACCGATAGGCCATTTCCTCCAATTCGGTGTAAAAATCCAAGGTTTTCTGAAAATCCTCTTCCATCTGTTGAAGCATCTTTTCGTCAGTCTGATTATTTTTTAATACATTCAGCACCAGTTCAAAGATTCGTTCCAGACATTCATACACAGCTACCGGCGAATAAAAAGGCGTATCCTTAATATAATTCATTGCTTTTTTCAACATCCCAAGGAATCGTTCGTAATCCAACGCCTCCGTTATATTCTCAATCTCCTGGCACCCCCTCTCATCCAGAAACTCCCGGATTGGAACATCCTGATAGTGCAGCCGGTCATAATAAATCATTTTATCCAGTCCAGTCTTGCTTCTGCATTTTACCGCGTAAATGGCTTCTTCAATAGAATCGGCAATCTCGGCAATGTAATTCTTCTCACTGCCTATCCCCAGAGTAATATGACACCCTTTAAACTTCTCAAGCTCATGCTTCATCCTCAAAAACGTCTTTTCCCTGTCGCTTCCGATTCCCCTTTGCGCCTCCGTTCTGTAATTGACTATGGTAATGATACCGCTTTGCATAACACTGTTAATATACTCCATATCACTTCCCTGAAAATCATAATCAATGATTTCCTCCATCATATAAAGTAATCTTGGCAGATCCTGATCCCTTACTTCACTATCCAGCTTGGCAAATATCGCCACAAAGTAACCCTGCTCAAATTCGCATTGATATTCCTTATTGACACGATTCATATCCAAATGCTGCAGATTACTGCGTTGTTCCATAATGCTGCTTAAAAAATGTTGCTGGACTTTTCTGCGGCTATAGGTGGCCTGCTCCTTTAATTCAGCTTCTTCCTGTGCCTTTTTAAACGCTTTATGCCTCTTTTGAATGATTTTTTCCAGGGTTTCTTCCAGTTCTTTTTTATCAATGGGCTTTAACAGATAATGTTCTACTCCCAGATTCAAGGCTTTATGAGCATATTCAAAATATTTATAGCCACTGATAATAATAAAATCCGCAATAATATCCATATCATGAGCTTTTTGAACAAGTTCCAGCCCGTCATAACCCGGCATGCGAATATCAGAAATTACAATATCCGGTCTCATCTCTCCCATTACCCGAACCACATCCATGCCAGTATGAACCAGGCCAATGACTTCCATACCATATCTCTCCCACGGAATCAGCTTCTGAATCATAAGGCAAATATTTTTTTCATCGTCTGCAATCAGTACCTTTAACATTTCTTCTCCCACATTATCCATTGTCCTGCTTCGTCCATCCTCCACTTTATAGAAAATATATATATATCTATTCTACTAAAAAAATGCGCAGAATTACAATTTATTCCACGCATTTTTTCAAGCCCATTTTTTCAAGCTTAAATTACATACTGTTCCATATATTTCTTGCTTAATTTCAGGCTTTCCAATACTTTTTCTTTTGTTCCTTCAAAAGCTTTGTCTTCCACTTCGATACATGTAAATCCATCATATCCGATATCTGTTAATGCGGACACATATTTACCCCAGTCCACATCGCCGAGGCCTGGAAGCTTGGGAGACATGAAATCCAGAGGATATGCTGTAATGCCGCATTGGTTCAATTTATCCGGATACAGCTTGATGTCCTTGTAATGTACATGGAAAATCTTATCCTGGAACTCGTAAATCGGTTTGATATAGTCAATCATCTGCCATACAAAGTGGGATGGGTCATAGTTGATACCCAGGTTTTCATATGGCAAAATCTCAAATACCTTCTTCCAAATAACAGGGGTAGTCATCAGGTTCTGTCCGCCCGGCCACTGATCCGGTCCGAATAACATGGGGCAATTCTCGATGGCAACCTTCACGCCCTGTTCCTTTGCGAGGTTCATGATAGGCGGCCATATTTCTTTTACCAACTCCAGATTTTCTTCTACGTTTTTGGTCTGATCCCTTCCGATGAAAGTAGTTACCATATTGACGCCTAATCTTCCACTGGCCTTAATCACGTTCTTCAGGTGGTCAACAGATGCCTGACGCTTCTCCAGATTACCGTCCATTGTGTTTGGATAAAATGCAAGAGAGGAAATCTCCACATTCTTCTTTGCACAGTAGTCGTTCACGTATGCTACATAGCCGTCATCTTCAACTACTTTTTCCACATCAATGTGAGATACTCCTGCGTATCTTCTTTCCGCTTTTCCGTGTGGCCAGCATGCAACTTCTACACACGCAAATCCAAGGGAGTTTGCGGTATCAATCATTTCTTCAAAATTGCTCTGGTCTAAAATAGCACTGACAAATCCTAATTTCATTTTGTAGAACCTCCTTAAGCTGTATATGGGAAATAACCTTTGATATTTCTCCTGCACACCATTTTCAGTAATCGTGCAAAAACATATCTCCTCTTATAATTTTAACTTAATAGAAAAGT
>USSP01000029.1 GCA_900557385.1 uncultured Lachnospiraceae bacterium | reverse complement strand
GCTGACCATGGAGTTTTACCGGAGGAATTATATAGAAGGATTATTTTTAAGTTCAGGTATTTTGCAGAATCCTACCTATACCATGGAACTGCTCTACCAAACGTTGTACAAGCTGCGGAATGAATATCATTTTCAGGGTTATATCCATGTGAAAGCCATACCGGGAGCGGATCCTGCACTGGTACAGCAGATTGGGTTTCTGGCGGATCGAATGAGTATCAATCTGGAACTGCCCACATCCCAGGGTCTGCGTCTGGCAGCACCGAATAAAACCCGGAAGATGATTCTCTCTCCCATGCGCCAGATCCAGAACGGAATCGAGCAATCCCGCAATGAATTGATGTTATATCGCCATGCGCCTCGTTTCGTAGGCGCAGGACAATCCACGCAGATGATTATCGGGGCAACGCCGGAGACGGACAATCAGCTATTGCAGGTGGCAGAGGGACTGTACCGTCAGTTTGGGTTGAAAAGGGTGTTTTACTCAGCGTTTGTCAATGTCAATGAGGATCGTAATCTGCCTGCTACGACAGCAGGACCTCCGCTTTTACGGGAACACCGCTTATATCAGGCTGATTGGCTGCTGCGGTTTTACGGATTTCAGGCATCGGAGATTCTGGATGAGACGCATCCGAACTTAAATGTCCTTCTTGATCCGAAGGAAGATTGGGCAGTACGAAATCTTCAATATTTTCCGGTAGAAGTGAACCGGGCCGATTATCATACATTGCTGCGGGTGCCGGGAATCGGAGTAAAAAGTGCCCAGAGAATTGTCAGGGCGAGAAGGAGTGCCCTTTTACGCTTTGAGGATCTGAAAAAAATCGGAGTGACCATGAAACGGGCGGTCTATTTTATTACCTGTAATGGGCGGATGCTGTATCCGACGAAGCTGGAGGAAGATTATCTTGTACGGCAGCTTACGGAACCCGGAGCCAGGCAGCAGTTTGGAACAGATGGTATGAGTTACCGCCAGATGTCGCTTTTCGACGATTATTCCGTGCAGATACCGTCTGGAAAGGAGATTCTGCAGAAGGCGGTAGGAGGTCAGTTCTGATGGGAATAATTTTGATATGCGAGAATTCCCTGGAAGGGGTGTTCAGTGGTATTTATGAAGCATACGAAAGGAGACTGCCCCATGAGGATACCAAGCTGCAGCTAAACTGGGAATATGAAACGTTGCTTTTTTGGGAAGGGGTCCCTGTAGAGACCAGCGAGGAACACTTTGTCAAAGTACGGCGTACCTTATTACAAAGACTGGGCGAGGAAGTGTATGAGTGGATCTGCATGGCATTGGCACAGGAGAAAACGGGCATGGCAGATGCTGCGTATCATACGATTGTAAAAGCGCTGGGAAAAGGCCCCAATACCGGACGGTATGTGTTGCAGGATCTGGCGGATCCCAATGTGAACCGGGTTTATATGGCAGGACAGCGCTCTGCCCGGGAGATTGATCATCTCAGAGGTTTCCTGCGATTTGAGGAGCGGGGAACGGAGGAAAAGATTCTGTATACCCAGTTTGCGCCGGAGGGAAATGTGATCTCTTTTCTGGCACCCCATTTTGCAGACCGGCTTCCCTGTGAGAATTTTATTCTTCACGATGTGAAACGGGGGCTCTTCGTGGTACATCCCAAAGAACACCCCTGGTATGTGCTGGCAGACCGGGGAGAACGCCTGCATTTGCCGGAATGTTCCCCGGAAGAAGAAGCGTATCGGAAACTGTTCCAGACATTTTGTCACTGTGTTGCGATAAAGCAGAGACAAAATTCGGGGCTGCAGTTGCAAATGTTGCCATTAAGATACCGCGAATTTATGGTCGAGTTTTGAAAAAATTTCTTAAAAATCCTCATTTTAAGCGATTTTTTTGTATAGAATCCTATATGTACAAAAGAAAAAATCGGTTATAATCTAATACAACGTAAAAGCGGTGTAAATTCCCGCGAGGCAATATTTTTTTTTAAAGGAAGTGTGTATTTATGGAAAAAATGATGAGAAAAGCAATTAAGATGACGCAGGATCAGGTAGCAGATTTCGTCAGAGTGGCTTCCAAGTGTGACTTTGATATTGATATTTCATATAACAGATATATAGTAGACGCAAAGTCATTCCTGGGCGTATACGGAATGGATCTGACCAAAGTGCTGACGGTTACCTACGATGGCTACAATCCTGAGTTTGAAAGCATACTGAATCAGATGGCAGTAGCCTGCTGATCCTTTTACAACAAGTAAAACAGAGAATAAAACGCCCCCTGTACAGACCATATGTCTGTACAGGGGGCGTTTTGCCTGGAACTTTTTTGCTAGGTTTCGCGAAACCTTACTCTTTTGTGCAAAACGAACAAACCCGGAACGAAAACAAGCCATTCTATGTGAAAAAATCTTGTGAATGTTGCGATGCTTGTACATATTGACAGGAATGGACTCATATGGTATTATGAGTTTAACGTAAAACCTACGGAAACAACCTGACAGATTATTAAAAAACCATAACAATATGCATAAAACCGCAATTTAAGGGAAATGATGACGGTTCATGTAAAATGGTGTAAAATATAATTAAGGCATGGGAGGTTTAACGTTAAACACAAAAACAAAACCAACGAAAAGGAAAAGGAAAAGAGAAGGGAGAGCAACATGAAAAAGAAAGTTTTAAGTCTCGTTCTTGGCACTGCAATGGTAGCATCTGTTTTGGCTGGTTGTGGAAACAGCAGCACAACAACGGAAGCTCCTGCAGAAACAAAGGAAGAAACCACAACCGCAGCAGCAACCACAGAGGAGTCTGCAGCACCTGCAGAAACCGCATCAGAGGATGAACCTGTTACCATCACATTAGGAATCTGGCCTGAGGATACTTTAACAGATGATATCGCAGTACATGAGGGGTATGTAGCTACCATGAAGGAGTTACATCCCAACGTAACCTGCGAGCCTGCATACTACAAATATTCTACCGATACCTTTATGCCTATGGTAGAGTCCGGTAACTGTCCGACAATCTTTGAGTCCTGGTTCACTGAGCCTACCAAGCTGATCAATGCAAACGCTATCGCTGATATCACCGATGAGCTGGATGCAAGAGGCTGGCTGGATGCAATGAACCCTTCCATCAAAGCTCTGTTATCCGACGAGAACGGACGTGTATATGGTATTCCTCGTGATGGTTATGCACTGGGCTTAATGTTAAATGTTGAGCTGTTCGAGGAAGCTGGCTTGGTTGATGGTGACGGATATCCCATTTATCCTAAGACCTGGGATGAGTTAGCAGAGACTGCTGCTACCATCAAAGAGAAAACCGGTGCTGCTGGTCTTTGCTTACTGGCAAAAGATAATGCAGGCGGCTGGCACTTCTCCAACATCGCATGGGGCTTCGGTGCAACTCTTTGTATCGACAATGGCGATGGCACCTTTACTTCTAACTTAGCTACGGATGAAGCTATCGCAGCTATGGAATATGTGAAATCCCTGAAATGGGATTACGATGTACTGACCGCTGATCCTCTTAGCGAGGACTGGGGAACCGGCTTTGCACAGTTAGGTACCGGCAATGCAGCTATGTACATTGCAGCGAACGATGCAGTAGCACAGCCTACTCAGGTAAATGGTCTGCCTGTTGACAAGCTTTCCATCGCTCCTATCCCTGCAGGCCCTGCCGGACAGTTCTCCCTGTATGGTGGTACTCCTTACATGTTCTCTAAGGATGCAACCCCTGCACAGATCAACGCAGCTTTAGACTACCTTGAGGTTATGGGTAAAGCTCCTGTAGCTACCGATGCTGCTGTTGAAGGTATGAAAGCTGACGCTCAGAACAAAGTTGACAATGGTGTTCCTGTTATCAAGAGATTCCCTTGCTGGGTAAATCAGGATGTACTGGATGCTGAGGAAGCAATCGTTGCAGAATACGGCAATGTAGATCCTAAGCTGTACGAGGCTTATTTTGAAGCAACTTCTTCCGATGGCTTACATTTGGAAGAGCCCGGTTCTACTCAGGATATGTACGCTGAATTAACCAAAGTTTTACAGGCTGTTCTGACTGACAAAGACGCTGATGTTGCAGCATTAATGCAGCAGGCAAATGATAACTACCAGAAGATCCTGGATGAGACCTACGGTAACTAATCCTATTTCAATAATTACTTAATGGGAAACTGAAAGAGTATGCTTCCGGGATCGGGAATATGAGATTCCCGGAAGCCTCATTCAGTTTTTTTCATAGGAACAATTCATTCTTTCGTGCAAAAAAAGGAGACAGGAGTGAAAACAACAGTGAAAACAAAAAAAGAAAAATTTAGAAAAAGGGATCTCATGGGCTGGCTGGTGATGCTTCCCACTTTAGTCCTGTTTGCTTTTTTTGTATGGGAGCCCTTAATTGAAAATATCAGGCTGTCCTTCTGTACAGCCAAAATGTATGAAATCACAGGTTTTGCAGGTCTGGAGAATTACCGCAAGGTAATCAGTGATGTGGATTTTATGGCAGCTTTTACCAATACCTTTTCCTACACCTTCTGGTCACTGCTGATCGGTTTCTTTATCCCTATGGTAGTGGCAGTTCTGATTACGGAAACAGTGCATTTGAAAGGCCTTTTCAGAACAGCTGTATACTTCCCCAACATTATGCCCGGTCTGGCAACCATCTGGATTTGGAGTTACTTCTTCCTGCCTGGTGACACCGGTGTACTGAATATCCTGCTTGGCAGATTGGGAATGGAGCCTTTAGAGTGGCTGAACAATCCACATTGGACGATTCCCCTCATTATCATCACGATGACATGGAAGAGCGCAGGCTCTACAGCCTTGATTTATATGGCAAACATCAGCGGTATCAGCCCGGATCTGTATGAGGCAGCGACCATCGATGGTGCCGGCGTATGGCAGCGAATTATACATATTACCATGCCCAGTGTGTTAAAACTGGCGAAGACCATGCTGATCTTACAGGTGATCTCAGTCTTCCAGATCCTGTATGAGCCCCTGGTATTTAAAAACGGTGGACCCAACAATGCAAGTATCTCTCTGATGATGTTAATGTATCGTTATGGTTATCGTGATTACAATGTACCGAAGGCAGCAGCCTTGTCTGTACTGATTTGTGCAATCTTAGTTGTTCTGAGTGGTATTTACATGAAAGCCACCAAATCCAAAGAAGAATAAAGGGAGGAGGAAGAAGCAATGTTCTTTTCAAAATATTCCGATAAAAAAGACGGCGCAATCCGTGGTTATGATGTCAGATCCGGGAAAGTAAAAGCACTGGCAATTGCTATTATGATTATCTGTTTACTGATTGTGGTGATCTGTCTGTTCCCTGCAGTGTGGGTATTTTTTGCAAGCTTTAAGGATATCAAGGAGTTTACTAAAAATGCAACCATTCTGCCCCAGTCTTTTGAATGGAGCCGGATTGCAGAAACCTGGAATGCATTCAAGTTCACGAAATATTACACGAATTCCCTGATTTCGGTAGCCGGTAGTGTGGTCTGTGCCGTAATCTTCAACGGACTGTTGGCCTACGGCCTGGCAATCCTCAAACCTAAGGGACATAAGATTGCTTACGCTTTGGTTATGTGGAGTCTGATGATTCCGGCAACGACCAGTATTGTCGCATTGTTCCGTAATATTAACTTAATTGGCTTAAAGGGAAGCTTTCTCCCCTTATGGCTGGCATTTGGAGCAAATGCTTTTTATGTAGTTTTGTTTATGCAGTTCTTTGAAGAACTGCCCAGTGAGTTACTGGAAGCAGCCAGATTGGACGGCTGTGGTGTCTGGGGAATTTTCTCCAAAATTATTTTACCACTGTCCAAACCCATTATTGTGGTGGTAGCGATCTTTGCCGTAACAGCAGCATGGTCAGATTTCCTTCTTCCCTATCTGGTATTGCAGGGATCGGGAAAAGAGACGGTTATGGTGAAATTGTTCTCCTTTAAGGATACGCCTACGGATGCGGTCAGTGTCCTGCGGGCAGCACTGTTTGCCATTATCCCGCCCACCATTATTTTTGCAATTTTCCAGAAACAGATTACAGACGGCGCCGCAATGGGTGCTGTGAAGGGTTAGGTAAATCATGGCAAAAGCAGCAGACAGATATTTTAAAGTAGATCCCTGGAAGGTTGTAGAAGAGGGATTTTCACCAGACTATGGACTGGTATCGGAGTCCGTATTTTCACTGGCAAACGAGTATATGGGAGCCCGCGGCTACTTTGAAGAAGGCTACAGCGGGGAAAGATTGCTGGGAAGCTATTTTAATGGTGTATATGAGCGTAGAAAAGCGGAAGCCCAGGGATATAAAGGAATCGTGCAGGAGACAGAGTTTATGGTCAACAGCGTTGACTGGCTCTATCTGCGGATCCAGGCAGGAGAGGAAAAACTGGATCTGGCTAAAAGTGCTTTCAAAAATTTCAAGCGGGAGCTGGATTTAAAAACCGGTTTACTCACCAGATCTTTTGTGTGGAAAACGGAAAAAGGGTCTCTCCAGATCAAGCTGGAACGTTTGATTTCCATGGTGGAAAATGAGCGGGCAGCACAAAGAGTGACAATCAGTTCCACCAATTACCACGGAATCGTCACGATTCAGGCGGGATTGGATTTTAATACCACCCATGGTGGAGAAAAAATGGCACTGTGGAAGGTAACAGACAGAGATGCGGATGAACAGTCCTGCATCCTCCGTGCCCAGACGATTAACACAGGCATTGAAGTGACTAGCAGCTGCCGTTTCAGCGGAAGCGTAACAGAAATAGGAAAAGTCACCCGCGTCATTCAGGAAAAACTGGCAGCTTATAGCTATGAGCTGACACTGAGTGCCGGACAGGAGGTTACGCTGGAAAAGGAAATCTGTAATCTGACACCTCTGTCTCCTTTGGATGATGCAGGAAAAGAGCGCTTTTCCTTTGACAGAATTTATGAGGAAAATGCTTCCTGGTGGAAACAGACCTGGGAGAAATCGGATATTGAAATCCAGGGCGATGAAGAAAACCAGCAGGGTATCCGTTTCTGTGTATTTCAGATGTACCAGACCTATCATGGTGCAGTCAAGGGAACCAATATCGGTGCAAAGGGATTGACCGGAGAGGCTTACAACGGAAATGCTTTCTGGGATACGGAAACCTATTGCCTGCCCTTCTTCCTGTTCCATGATAAGACAGCAGCGGAGAACTTGTTGTACTTCCGCTATGAAACACTGGATGAGGCAAGAGAACGGGCACAAATGTTGGATTGCAAGGGCGCCTTTTATCCCATTGCAACCATTAGTGGCCGTGAGTGCTGCAATCTTTGGCAGCATGCAAGCTTACAGCTCCAGGCATCCACAGCGGTAGCTTACGGAATCTGGCTTTATGAGAAAATTACCGGTGACACTACATTTACCAGCGAATACGGTCTTTCCATCCTGATTGAGGTCTGCAGGATGCTGGCAACCAGGGGTGATTACAATGCAGAACACACCCGTTACGGTTTTTACGGGGTGATGGGACCGGATGAGTTTCAGATGATGGTAAACCATAACTGTTATACCAACTATATGGGACAGTTTACACTGCGCTATACCCTTCGGGTACTGCAGCAGATGAAGGCGAAAGATCCGGAACAGCTGCAACGGATTTCGGAACAGCTGGAACTGACAGAAGAGGAATGCAGGGACTGGCAGGAAAAAGCAGACGCCATGCATATTCCTTATGATGAAGAACGCAAGCTGTTTGAACAGCATGTAGGCTATTTCGACCTTCCGCATATTGATGTGGATGCGATTCCCATTGAGGAATTTCCGCTGTATCATCACTGGACTTACGATAGAATCTATAGAAATGACATGATTAAGCAGCCGGATGTATTAATGTTCCTGTTCCTGTTTAATTCCAGATTCTCTCAGGATGTCTTAAAGGCAAATTATGAGTTTTACGAACCCCGCTGTATCCATGAGAGTTCCCTTTCTCCTTCGGTGCATTCCATATTGGCGGCACAGCTTGGCAAAGAAAAGGAAGCCTTTGATTTCTTTGGATTTGCTACCCGTATGGATCTGGATAATTATAACCGGAACAGTGGCGAGGGCTTACATACAACATCCATTGCAGCAGCCTGGATGAATATTGTATATGGTTTCGGCGGTCTGCGGAGTGATGCGGAAGTTCTGACGCTGCGTCCTACCATTCCGGAGAAATGGAATAGTTACCGTTTCCGTATCGTATATCGCGGAGAGATTCTCTGCGTATGCGTGGAAAAGGAACGGGTATCGTTACAGACATTAAACGGTGGCAGCCTGTCCATTCTTTTCTACGATCAGCCTATTGAGGTTACCGGGGAAGAAAAATGGTTTGCCATTCCGAAAAATAATTAGGAGGCACTGACAATGGTGGATTGGACAATCCGTGCAGAGGGCTACGATGAGGAGCAGGCAGCTTCTCTGGGGAACCGGTTTTTAATCGGAAATGGATATCTGGGAATCCGTGGCACATTGGAAGAGTACGAGGCAGATAAGCTTCCTGCCGTGAATCTGGCAGGAGTCTATGACCAGGTGGGCAATGGCTGGCGTGAGCCGGTCAATGCCCCTAACGGCTGCTTTTCTTACTTGAAGGTGGATGGCGAAAAGTTCCGTCTGCCGGAAAAGGCTGCGATATCCCACGCTATGGAATTAGATTATCGCCATGGTATTTTCAGCAGACATACCACATGGAATACCAGCCGGGGAAATATTACGTTAACGACACAACGAATTGCCAGCATGCAGGATGTATCACTCATTGGCATGCGTTTTGAGGTTCATGCGGATTTTCATGCGGATGTGGAACTGGTTACCGGCATTGATGGCAAAGTATGGGATCTGAACGGTCCCCATCTGGAAGAGATGGAACTGCTTGATCGCGACGGAGATCTCCTTGTGACAGCCATTACCCATGAAAAACATACATGTGTGGCAGTGGCTGACAGTATTCATACAGATTATCCCTGTGAGATTAAGATTGCCAGAAAAGAAGATAAAATCTTACACCGGGTCTGCTTTATCACCCGTAAGGATGAAAGCTGTGTAGTGGAAAAATGGGTCAGTGTACAGACTGGTCAGGATTATAACGAGACTGCAGCGCGGGCATTGGAGCAGGTGAGAGAAAAACGGGCAAACGGCTACCGGAAGATGATGGGGGAGCACAAGGCTGTCTGGGAAAAATTGTGGAAGCATTCTGAGGTTCTGATAGAAGGGGATGATGCCGCAATGGAGGCAACCAACTATTCTTTGTACCATCTTCATTGTATCGCGCCCAGACATACACAGAGCCTTTCCATTCCGGCAAGAGGCTTGTCGGGACAGACCTATAAAGGAGCAGTGTTCTGGGATACGGAAATGTTTATGCTGGATTTCTTCCTGATGACAGATCCGGCTACCGCCAGAACCCTGATGCGTTATCGAATCGACACGCTGGGAGGAGCCTTGCAGAAAGCAGCACACTATGGCTTTGATGGTGCTTTTTATGCATGGGAAAGCCAGGAAGGCGGTTATGATGCCTGCACAGACTACAATGTCACGGATGTTTTTACCGGCAGACCTGTACGTACCTATTTTAAGGATAAACAGGTACATATTTCTGCAGCTGTTGTTTACGGCATCATGCGGTATGTAGAGTGGACAGGAGACGAGAGTATCCTGGATGAACAGGGAATCCGTACAGTCATTGAATGTGCGAAATTCTATTACAGTCTGCTGCTTCACAGATTGACCAAAGACTATTACGAAATCCATGATGTCATCGGACCGGATGAATATCATGAGCGGATCAACAATAACGGCTATACCAACCGTATGGCAATCTATACCATGGAGAAAGCGGCAGAGGTGATCCGCAAAGCCGTGGAGGCAGGAACACTTCCATCGGAATATGATGGAAAACAGCTGTTAGAGTACTTTGAAGATGGGGCAAAGAAGCTGTATCTTCCGAAGCCGGATAAGAACGGTATCGTCGAACAGTTTGATGGATATTTTGGGTTGGAGGATACCACACCGGATGTGGTGAAGGGAAGACTTCTCAATCCGAAGGAATACTGGGGTGGCGGTCATGGAGTAGCCTCCCAGACCCAGGTCATCAAGCAGGCCGATGTTGTGACCTGGTTGAATCTGTTCCATCAGGAATATTCCAAAGAAATTCTTCAGGCAAACTGGAATTATTATGAGCCCAGAACAGAGCATGGTTCTTCTTTGAGCGCCGGAATGTACGCAATGCTGGCCTGCCGGATCGACCAGCCGGACAAAGCTTATCCATTCTTTATGAAGTCAGCGATGGCGGATTTAAAAGGTGGTGGAAAAGAATGGGCGGGACTTGTTTATATCGGAGGAACCCACCCGGCTGCAGCGGGAGCTGCTTATATGACGGCGGTAGAAGGCTTCGCCGGATTGGAGATTGAAAATGGAAAATTAGTCTGCCATTCCCATCTCCCGGCTACCATTACGGATATGAAATTCCGCGTAAGCTATCTGGGCACAGAATACAGTGTCCATGTGACCAGAGATAACGCGACTATAACAGAACTTTAACACTATCCCGTTCTACGAGGCGGATAGGGAGAATGACTTCGTGGGAGGACAGCGGATTTTTCTGCAAAAGCTGGAGCATAAAGTCAACAGCGAGTCTTCCCTTGAGGTTCATATCCTGATGAATCGTGGTGAGAGGCGGCGTAATCAGCTGCGCCATTGGAATATCATCAAAGCCAACCACAGAGATGTCATCGGGTACTTTCAAGCCCTGTTCCCGGAGCCCGGTCATGATACCGGCTGCCATAATATCTGCAGTTACGACAAGTCCCGTAATTCCGGGATGCTTTGCTATTTCTGCACTGACCTTTTTACAGGATTCAATATCCATTTCCTGCTGGAACACCAGCGTCTTATCAAAGGGGATTGCGTTGTCTGCCAATGCAGCCTTGTAGCCCAGGAAACGTTCCTGAAGCACACCACCGTCTTTAATGTTGGGGGAAGCGAAGGCGATACATTTGTGTCCTCTTTGAATCAAATACTGGGTAGCCTGATAGCTTCCGGTGAAATCTTCCAGACCAACATTACAAAACTGATTGGATTTAACGTAACTGTCGATGAGTACGACCGGAATATTGAGTCCGGCAACGGAATCGAAAAATTTATCTTTGAAAATACCGGTGAAAAACAGTCCGTCCACATTCCAGTTCTGAAGGAAGGTAACCAGTTCTTCTGCAGTGGTCACCGTGCGGAGCATCAGATAATAGTTATTTTCACGAAGTGCCGTTTCGATTGTTCCGATCGCAGTAGAGTGGAAGGGATCTTCCATCACATTGGTATTTTCTCTGGTAACAACGTGATTGACGAAGCCGATCACCCTGGAGGAATTGGAAACCAGGGAACGGGCGGACATATTGGGAACATAGCCAAGACGCTTGATGGTGTCATTGATCAGTTCGATGGTTTCGGCAGATACACGCCCATCACGTCCATGAATCACATTGGAAACGGTGGTCGGACTGACATTGGTTTCTCTGGCAATATCGCGGATAGTAACCATAGTAGGGAACTCCTTTTCGGTAAGTATGGATAGGTTAGGTTTAACCTTAAATCTAATCCAGTGTAGCACGAACAAAAGGTTGTAACAAGTGTAGAAAGTCCTAAAGCAGCAATAAAGTAATAAGGACAAAATGAAACAAAC
>USSP01000028.1 GCA_900557385.1 uncultured Lachnospiraceae bacterium | reverse complement strand
GAATTTAAATATACGGCGTTCACCCCCGGAATTCCTTTTTTCCGGCACAAATTTTTCTAGAAAAATCATCTCTTTTTATCGACAAATGTCATAAATGAATTCTGCATTTTTGTCCATGGCTTCACTGGCAGACTTCACCGGCACCATTTGAAACACATGCCACATTCCTTTGAATACATCCAGCTTCACAGAAACATTGGCATGAATCATATGTTTGTGAAGATTTAACGAATCTGCCAGCAAAATCTCATTATCTCCCACCTGAATATAGGTGGGCGGAAATCCGGAAAAATCTCCGAACAAGGGAGAGATCAGCGGATTTTCCAGATCCTGTCCCGGTGCATAGTTGGCAATTGCCGCATCAATGTAATCCCTTGTCAGCACCGGATCTACATTTTTGCGTGACTCATAGGTACGGCCACTGCAGGTGAGATCCGTCCACGGAGATAATAAAACAAGCCCTCTGGGCAATAATCTGCCTTCCTGTTTCAGCCGATGTACCAGGCTCAGAGCCAGATTTCCTCCCGCAGAATCTCCCGCGACAATCACATCCCTGGCGCCATATCCCAGAAGCATTAAATGATTCCAGGCACGCATGGCATCCTCCGTAGCTGCAGGATAGGGATGCTCCGGTGCAAGACGATAATCAAACGCCATCACATCCATAGAAGTAGAATTGGCCAGCTTTTCTGTAATACTCCTGGCATACAGACAGCTTCCGGTGGAATAGCCGCCTCCATGACAATATAAAATCACATACTTCTTCATGTGGGCACGGTTAACACTGATATACTCCGCATGCATTTCCCCTATCGTCACATCTTTTATTAAAACATCATTTAAGTTATTGCGCAGGCTTGCCAATTGTTCCTGTGAATGCCGCTGCTTTTCAATGTCCGGGCTTTCCATCAAACCGTGCATTCTCTTAATGACCTGCATTAAATTTTGATTTCTTCTTTCCGAAAGTGCCATATGGATTCCGTTTCCTCCTCTTTATTAATTTGCATTGTCAAACTGTCTGAATCTAAGTATAATATGAAAAGAAAGTAACTGTGAAGATACACAATCGTTACTAAAGAAAATTTGTAAACGGGGGAGCACCATGAGCAATATTAAAACAGAACATGCCGACTGGTACAAGCTGGATCTCTCCGCAATCGTATATCCCACCCTGCAGCGTCGGGATTTTTCTTCCGTCTATCGTCTGTCTGTCCTGCTGAAAGACGAGATTGATCCGGAGCGCCTGCAGCAGGCATTAGACTTAACCCTGAAACGATTTCCCACTTATAAAACCGCGATCCATAAGGGATTGTTCTGGCGTTATCTGGAACCGAATCATCGTCCCGGTCCTTTTGTCCAGCCGGATATTAAAAATTTCTGTATGCCTATGCCTTTTAAGGCAGGAAGCCGCTATCTGCTCCGGGTATACTATTTCGGACGCCGGATTTCTCTGGAGGCTCATCATAGTCTTGGGGACGGTACCGGAGGCATGTATGTGTTACAAACCCTGACGGCCACTTATCTCCGACTTATGGGACATGAGGTTTCCAATGGAGGCTTCGTTCTGGATATTAATGAAAAACCGGATCCCACCGAATGGGAAGACGCCTACATGAAATATGCAAACGCACAGGTTCGCCCTCCCCGCATGGGAGAAAAAGCCTACCGCGTGCATGGAACCAAAGAACCCTTTTATACCTTCAATATTATTGACGGGATTCTATCCGTACAGGAAGTCATGAATGTAGCAAAAGAATATCATTGTACCATTACCGAATATTTAAATGCCGTTTTGCTCTATGCCCTGCTCCAGAAGCAGCTGGGCGAATTTCATTATAAGCTGAAACCGGTAAAGATCGCCATGCCGGTAAACCTGCGGCGTTTCTTTCCCTCTAAAACACTGCGTAATTTCATCACCATGATTTATCCCGGTGTTGATCCTCGGCTAGGCGAATATACCTTTGATGAAATCATCCAGCATGTGCACAATTACATGCGTTATTCTATCAACGAGAAATTCCTCAGAGGCGATATCACCACCAATGCCGCAACGCAGCGGAATCCTCTCATTCGTATCGTGCCGCTCTTTGTGAAAGATATCGTCGTCCGAACCTTCTATACCAAGATTCAGGACAAGAACTCCTCGGCCGGTCTCACCAATATGGGAGTTCTCAAGGTTCCCGAGGATATGCAGCCCTATATTGAGCGATTTGACATTTATATGGGACAGCCCTTCTCCACCAGAACCAACTGTGCCATTGTCAGTTTTCAGGATGTCCTCACCATCAACTTTGCCAGCAGTATTGCGGAAAGTGATGTAGAACGATTGTTTTTCCAGAAACTGGTTCAGGATGGCATTCATGTAAAAATAGAAAGCAACCGATCTTAGTATCGTTCAGAAAGGAATAAAGCTTATGTCTTATTGTGTAAATTGCGGCGTAGAACTGGATCCCTCTTTAAAGAGCTGTCCTCTTTGCCACACACCCGTTATTAATCCAAATGAATTAAAAAAAGAGGTTTCCTCCTCTCCTTATCCCACACAGAAAGGGCAGGTTGAGGTGGTGAAACGCAAAGATTGGGGGCTGTTGCTCTCCATTGTTGTTCTGGCCACCTCTGTCACCTGCATTTTATTAAATTTACTGGTCTTTTCACAGAGTCCCTGGTCGGTTCTCATCGTAGGAGCCTGCGTCATTCTTTGGACTTTACTGGTTCCTTTTGTCATCTACAGTCGCCTGCCAATCTATGTGTCCATTCTATTGGACATTCTGTCCGTTGGCATTTATCTGTATATGCTGACCTACCTGACCAATTCCAATGCCTGGTTTTTCCACGTGGCATTACCCATCGTAATTTTAATCGGGTTACTGATGGAAGTGATCACTGTATTATTCCGTCATTTATCTACTTCTATTCTGGCCGGTGCCTTATACATTTTCATTGCTATTCCTATCCTTTGCATCGGTATCGAAATGATTGTAGATCTGTTTTTGACGGAAAGCATCTCTCTGTCCTGGTCCATGATCGTACTGACCGTATGTGTCATTATCGATATTACTTTAATCACGGTCATTTCCCGCTCCCGTCTAAGGAATGCCGTACGACGCAGACTCCATTTTTAAAGATTGTTTACCCGGATTTCCATATAATCCCGATCCTCACCGGTAAGAGGCAGGATCAACCCGATTCCATCCTCGGTACGGTAGGAATATCCCGGCGTTACCAGAAGAATATTTTTAAAATCAAAGTCAAACTGAGACAATGAATCACTTAAATTGGGGAAATGTTTGGAAAGCATTTCCTCAAATTCTTCCTGACTCATTTCATTTACAAGTTCACAGTCCTTAAAGGATGTCAGCTTCTCTACCATGGTCTCTACATCCACCATATCTGCCAGACGGTTGTTATCCCCCCGTACAAAATCAAAATTGAAGGCTGTAGCAAACTGATTGATGCGACTGTTGCCTTTTAAATCCAGGGATCCTCGCAGGATAACCGACAAACTCGTTTCATCCTGCCAGGTTACTTCATAATCACAGGCCAGAAGATTCGTACTTTTCGGATCATACATGGCATAAAGATAATCTGTGATCTTTCCGTTAAAAAGCTCTTCCATATCCGTATCAGCCAGACCGCCTATCACCGGATAGGCGATCTGCAGCTGTTCTCCATCCTGTTCTTCCCTGCGTTCTATCGTATATTCCACAGGTTCTGCCGTCTCTTCGCTCTCCTGGCTCTCAACCTCTTCTGTCGCCATTTTTCCATCAAGAGGGAAATCATAGGTCTGATGTGCTGTTGTTAACGCTTTGCCTTCCACGGTCAGCATTAATCCATCTGCCTGATAAGCTTCCAGAAAGGTCTTGGTCAAGGCTGCCAGAATTAAATCCTCACTCTGCTCATTCATGGTGTTAACGTACTCACCATAGGCTTTTGTTAAATCAAGATATAATATTTTCTTTCCATTTTCCTGTTCTTCGGAAAAGGAATTTACTTTTGTATCAATGGAGGTAATGTTGTGCAGGCTAAGATGGGAAATAATGGTCTCCGGCCGCAGTCCGTTCAATGTTTCTTCCGCGCTTTCCAGTCCCATTTCCCCGATACGGCTGAAATAAATGCGCACCGAAACCGATTCCGCACTTTCCTCTGTGGTCTGTTGCAAAGTCTCCTGTACTTCCTCTGTAGATTCCTGTTGGTTCACTGCAGGTATCTGCTCTTTACCACATGCTGCACATAGTAAGATTGTGATACCCATAATCGGCAACCATTTTTTCTTGCTCATAAAAACCATGCCTCTCCCTTATTTCTTTTCATAATTCGCATGTTAGCGTTTCATTTTACCATATTTTCATGGGTTCTGCAAATGAAAGAACAGGAATGAAAGAACAGGAATGGTCTTGTTTCGTTTATTCCCCCACCTGAATGATATGTCCGGTCTTGGCATTCACTCTATGGGAAATGGAAATTACGGTACGATTTGCAGACACACGTTTCAATGCCTGCAATACTTCTCTCTCTGTCTGGGCATCCAGATTTGCCGTAATTTCATCTAATAAGAGAAGTTTCGGCTTTGCTACGGCTGCCCGGGCAATGGATAACAGCTGCCATTGTCCCTGCGAAAAAAGTTCCGGCGAACACACCGTGTCATAGCCCTTTTCCAGAGTCTGAATCGTGTCATCTAATCCTGCAACCACTGCTGCCTCCCGCACATCTTCCATTGTAAAGGAAGAATCGTACAACGTGATCTGCTCTTTGACTGTACCGGGAACCCGATGGAACGACTGTTCCACGTAACCAAACAGCTGCCTTTTATCCTGCTCCCGGATTTTCGATGCCGGCTGTCCGTCGATAAGTGCCACTCCCTTTTGTGGTTCATACAGACCCAACAGCAATTTAAAAATCGTGCTTTTCCCTGCTCCTGTCCGCCCGGAAAGAGTCACTTGTTCCCCCTCTTTTACTTGGAAAGACAGATTGTTTAAAATATTTTTTTCTCCATAACCAAAGGTTACATTCTGAAATTCTACGAAGCTGTCCGTGTCCGGTTGTACTTGCTCCTCCGTATTCTCCGCTTTTTCCGGAAGTTCTTCCAGGCGAAAAAATTCATTGATTCGATGTACCCCCGCAATTGCTGACTGAATCGTCTGAATTTCCATTCCCAGGCTTTCCACCGGTTCAAAAATCTGGGAAATATAGTTCATCACAGCTACCGCTGTTCCCGCAGACATGCCAAATAACTGTAACACGGTCACATTCCCCGATGCAGAAAGCAGCATAACCACAGCCACTGTCACTGCATTTAAAATCAAAATTACCGGTGAATAAATCGCATCGTAAAAATTCGTTTTCTCCACAGCACGATAACTTTCTCCGATATACTTGTCATACTGCGCTTCCATATATTTCTCTTTGTCCAGGCTGTGAATCGTTCGGATATTATGCAAAGTCTCCGGTACATGACCAGATGCCTTACTCACCGCACGACGGTTTTCGATCTGGGCTGCCAGCATATTTTTCTGTACCACCCGGGTAAACCAAAAAAGAAACGGCAATAGCACCAACAGGACGATTGCCAGACCCTTGTTACGAGCCCAGATCACTGCCAGAATACTAATCACTTTACAAGCATCTGCAAACATGCTGACAATGCCCGATGTAAAGAGATTCTCTACCGTATCCACATCCCCTACAAATCTGGTAACCACAGCGCCCGGTTCCTGCTTAGTCAGTTCATCTGCCGTCAGTCGGGTGTATTTATCCATCAGCCCTGCCCGGAGAGCATGGGTGATTTTCTGTCCAAATCCAATCAGCAATCCCTCTCGTATACTCTCTGTCAGCCCTGTCAGAGCAGTAAATCCAAAATACAGCAGAATCATATAAAAAGGTACAGCCATCCCGGCTGTCATGGTATCAATGACATTTCCAAGAATTAAGGGAGGAAGCAATGCCATGATAATAGCACCAAGAACAGCACCAATGATTCCCAATGCAAGCCATTTTCTCTTTTTCACAGTTTCCCAGATAATTGCACCTACATTTTCCTTGTTTTTCATCTGTTCTGTCCCCCTTCTTTTTCTGTATCTGCTGTTGCCTGCGCCTCATATAGTCTGTTATATTCGGGACATTCCCTCCGGATCTGTTCGTGGGTACCCGTCATGGTATGTCCGTTTTCCATCCAGATAATCTGATCCATCTGTGGAAACAGATATAACCTATGAGACAAAATAATAACAACGCTGTCTGCGGCAAGCTGCCTCAGATTTGTAAAAATTTGTTCCTCCGTTTTCTTATCCAATGCAGAAAAAGGATCATCCAAAACCAATACCGGGCGTTTGTGACAAAGGGTTCTTGCCAGTGCCAGACGTTGCGCCTGACCACCGGAAAGTCTGATTCCGCTGTTTCCCACAATGGTATCTTCTCCTTTTTCCATCTCTGCCACTTCCTTATCAAAGCAGACTGCTTTGAGATATTTTTCACTATCCGCATCATCTCCCAGCAGGATATTGTTTCGAATGGTGTCATCAAATAATTCCGGGTCATGCCCCAGATACCCTACGCTTCCGGTTCGTTCTGCATCTGTCAGTTTACGCAATTCCCTACCAGAAAAGCAGATACTGCCTTCATAGGGATATTCACACAAAAAGGTTTTTCCCAGGGTTGATTTTCCACAGGCAACAGCTCCGGTCACTCCGATAATCTCGCCGGGTTTTGCCTCCAGACAGAAATCTTCGTAAATCTTCGTTCCGTTCGGATAGGAAAAACTCACATGAGAAACCTGTAGCTCTCCGGGATTCTGCAGAACGCTGTCATCTTCATGTTCTTCTGCCTTCATTAAGGGTTTGATTCTTTTCCAGGAAACCTGTGCCTTATGTACTGCATTAAATAATTTCGCTGCATGGGAGGATTTCACCGACAGCTTGATAAAGCAGGAAAGAAAGGTTGTAAACGCTGCCACATCCCATGCTTTCCAACCATTTCCTAACACATTTCTGCTGCCAAAATAAAAAATGAATAAAACACCCGCCATGGAAATCACGCGATAGATCGGCGGGAAGGATGCACTCCAAATATTCGCACGGACTGCTGATTTCTCATAATCCGTAAGATTTTTTTCGTAAGCGTTACATCGTTCTTTTTCACATCCGTAAACCCGATATGTGATGGCATTAGAAGCTCTGTCCAAGGTTGCCGCACTTAAAGCCCCGGACTGCACCTTGTATGCTGCACCTGTCCGTTGCACGATTCCTTTCATCTTTTCTGCTATCACATAGGAAATCGGAGGAAAAATCATACTAAGAAGTGCCAGACGCCAATCATAGAAGAAAAGCATGCCCGCATAAGCCAACAGTGCTACTCCCGTATCAAAAATTTCCGTTGTGAATTTCCGCATACCTTCTGCACAATCGTCCACATCCAGAATTGCTTTCGTCATCACATTACCGGCACCTTCCTCTTCCAGTTGTGCCCGGCTTTTATGTATCAGGCTGTCATACAATACCTGCTTCATCCGCCGATTCACATTATTGGAAAATCTCCGGACATAAAATCGCTTAATATAACGGGAAATCTGAACCACCGCAATGGTTACCACGTAAGCAATAACCAGTGTCAGCATATCAGAAAAACCGGCACTGCCACTCAGAATATTCACCAGACAGCCTGTCATTTTTCCCTCAAACCAAGGTCCTGCCAACAGCCCCACATTATAAATCAATCCGGAAGCCGTCACTGCAAGCAACACAAGCCACTCGATCTTAAAATAAGACAGAACGCGATCCGATTGAAATTCTTTCCTGCTATCTTGTCTACTCATAGTGTTCACTTTCCGTTTCCTCTGTATTTTCACTCATTTGACCTACTAATTTTGCCACATCCGCAAATCCCGCTCTCCTCTGTAATTTGGATCTCCAATACAACTTGTCCAAGGTCTGGCAAAAGGCTTCCTTTTCTTCCTCCGGCAACTCTGCAAGAAGCCATTCATAAAATACCCCTTCAATATACGCCTTGGAATTCTTCAACTGCTCCGCTTTCTCCGTTGCATACAAAAGCTGGCTCCTGCCATCATCCGGGTTGGGCTCTCGGTAAAGATACCCCTTGCCCTCCAGACTGGCTGCCCGCCGTGCCGCCGCACCTTTATCAATCTTGAGCTGTTCCCGTATATCAGCCTGGGTAATTCCCGGCTGATGCCGCACCAGATGGATGAAATCAAATTCCGCCGTGCCGATTCCATCCTCTTTCATTGTTTGCAAAGTAAATTTACTAACCTCTCTGGCAATCTTCGTTATCTTTCTTCCTGTTTCGTCCATTACTGTCCCTTCCTTTTTAGTTGTACCTACATCCATTTGGATGATAGTACATCCATTTTTCACTGTCAATATACTTAATGAAATAAAGAAAGACTCAAGGTATAGGTTTCACCCGAGTCTTTCTTTGCTGTATACATAATCACATCTTCACATGCTCTTCATGATTCTCCGCAATTCGTTCTGTAAAGGAAATCGCATGCTCCCGTCTGGTAAGCTGTTCCGTAAATCTACTGGAATATGCCGCAAAAATACAATAAATATACGGCATCCCCAGATTGGTTTCCAGTAAAGAATTTACCACCAACGTAAGTATTTTCTCTCCCCCTGAAGAAAAACCGGCACTGCGGCTTCCTCCCAGTAACAGCCCTGCTTCCCATCCAAACTGAACGAGTATCCCGATGGCAAAAAGCCACGGAATATTCATTTGCTTCTCTTTTTCTTTCTGAAACAAATTGTATACAATCACTCCCAGATAGCCCACAAATAAAAGCAGTGCCATATAGCCATGGTAAGCACCGGTGGTACGCTGAATAACAATGGGTGGCTTATTCCCGGCAAAAGTCTGGGTAATCAATGGACAGCAGAACCACCATCCCAGAATCAACAGTGACCATTCCAACAGATGTTTATCTTTGGAAATCCATAGCAACACCCAGAACAGGCTATAGCCCTGTGAGATACTCCGGGTGTGAAGCAACAGATTGAAAATACCGTAGTCCACCACCATATAGACTACGCCCATCACTAGCCCTACCAACACTGTCATATATTTCTTTTTTACAAGAAGAAGCACTAGAAACACCGCCAGAAAAGTAATGTTCCAGCCAGATGTAAAGTGGTGCAAATTGTCGCCTTGCAATGATGTCCATAATAAAGCCTCCGTATCTATAAGTGTAGAGCCTGTAAATTAGAGAAAGGTAGCCGTATATTTCGGCAACAGGAAGTTGTCTATTTCATCAAGCCACCATGAAAATAGCATTCATATACCTTTTCATTATTACAATAAATTTGTTCATAGCCTTGAGACCATGTAAAAACTCCTACAACATATGTATCATGATATGTATATGAGCCATTACTATAAGTAAAATCATGCGAATCAAGTCTGGTTGACTCTGTTTCATTTTCCAAAATCATCGTACACCAACGCGGAATCTAAGCCAATATATTGCTAGTTGCAATTATGCTACTTATATTATACATAAACACCATCTTAACGTCTTAATTTTCGAATATTCGGATTGACATTTTTTCTACCATATTGTATTATCTATTCATAAAAGAAATGGGTTTTGTGCCAAGTAAAGCCTTATGGCTCCAACGGGGTGCTCGTTTCTTTTTTTATATCTAGAATATCATACAAATACATTTTTCCATCGTTTGCATGCCTTATTATCAAAGATGCATGAAATACGTTATATCTTTCAATATCTTCATTATCACCATATACCGGTAATGCAAAATAAGTATCATATCTATACCAGCCATTCCTTGCACTCCAATTATGTTTCCCCTTATTATTTTCTCTAAAATATCTGCCTGTTGAAATTTCTATCATTTCAGGAATTCCCTGTGTTGCATTCGCTTTAGCCTTTGCAACTGCTCCATTCAGCCTTTTGGTATATACTGATCCCGAATACTCACTTGGCAGATCCGATCCGATATATATAACATCGCCGGTAGACACCACCTTATAAAAATCACCGACATATTCTTTCAAATATGCCCGCACTTCCTTCCAGTCAATGGAACGTTTTCCTTTAAATCGGATATCGTTAATTACCACAATATTATTTCCATCAATATTCTGAATGACAGAAACATTCCGCTGCTGTTTCTTGGACTGGCTGCTATCGTTGATTTGCTTGCAAGCATCGAGAAGTGCCAGGTAACCGATCATTCTTCGTCTGCTCTCTGTATCGGATCGCCGAAACAGTTCAATCATATAATTTTCTTCTGACACATAATCGTTGGTTGCAGTCTGTTCTGCATCTTCTTCGTCGCAAAGCAATTCCACAAGTGTCATATCCAGTGCCTTGCATATAGACACCAGTTTATCCGCCTGTGGATTAATCTGTTTCTTCCGCCAATCACTAATTGTGCTGGTCGCAATACCAGTTCTTCTGGATAGTTTCGTCTGGCTCATATGTAGTTCTTCAAGTCTCGCAAATATTCTCTCATATATCTTCATGATGCAATATCCTTTCCTCTATCTTTCCATTTCCGATTTTTCGGATATTTTATCATGAATAATCTCTTTTATCAATACTGTAACAGACCTACAAATACTGATTTCTCAGTTTCAAAAACTGAAATTTTCGCTTACTTCTCTATCAATGATTTTTTTACTCGTGTTTCACCAAGATACGTTGTTATTTCTATATCCATTACTGATACAGAAGAAATTAACATATAAAAGTAGTTTAAAAATAAAAGGATGTGTTCTTCTGAATAACCCAATTCATGAGGAAATATATATTCATTTTTAAAACTAGGTTCTGTATAATTGAAATATGCGTGATATATTGGTCTGCTTCCATCATAATAAAGAAAACAACCTCCATTTAAATCTAAAATCATATTATGAAACAGCGACTTATCTACTCCCTCATATGTATTCGTAAAAAATGTATCTATTTCTTTTTCTATATTAGCATCTATTCTTTCACAAATTAAAAAAGTAGCCATTTGGTCTCGCACTTTATTTTTAGCATCGAAACTACTAACCCCGTTATAATCTTTAAATATATAAGCGTTATTACCAATATCATTTCTAAGATTTTTTATTGATGATAATTTTATTAAAGCGTCCTTTAATTTCGCCGTAGTCAATTTTGATTTCACTTCAATAACTCCAACAACACATTCAACAGGAAAAAAGCGTTGTTCACCATTTTCGATTACAGGAGTATGTTCTTTATCGTATATGATAATATCGCATTGAGTACTAATGTTGTTCGCAGCTGTAATAACAAAACCACTGCCAATCGCCAATCTCGTTGGTAAAAAAGGCGCTAAAAATTCTCTAATTATTTTCTCGCGATACATACCAAACTCTCCAGGATGAATTAATGTCCCATCTTTGTTTACAAATATTTGTCTTGAAAGTTTTACATAATCATCTTTGAATTGTTCTATTTTAGATTTTATAAGTTTATCAAAAATATCATTCATATGTTCCTCCATTCGCTTCGTATAATTCAGATTTGCAGGGAACAATTTCTTGTCCCCTGCACCATAATTATACCAAACAAACTCCCAGGCATCTACAAAAATCTTATTTCTGATGGGGTAAATTTACCTCTTGTTTGAACATCCGTTCCCTTTATGCTATACTGTTATTGTGTAATTGAAACGAAAGTAGGATGTGATTTTCCGAGTTATGCCCTCTAG
>USSP01000027.1 GCA_900557385.1 uncultured Lachnospiraceae bacterium | reverse complement strand
GTTAGTTTTTTCATAAAAAAGCACCTCCAAAAATTTGTCTATTTTGAACAATTCCCTTGCGGATTGCTTGGCAAAATTATAAGGTATGCGCAAAAGCGCTTCAATGTACATAGTACAAAATTTGATTTAAATTTCTGTAATTTTTATAATTTTCCATTTATTCTGCAAGCATAATTTGACATCTTAAGAAGGCTTGGTTATACTAATGCATAATTAATGACAAGGAGGTGCTTGTTGTGAGCGTTACGGTAAGCGATGTTTTGCAGCTGGATATTGAAGACAACGCAATTATCCTGAAAAAACCCTTTAAACATAAAAGTTTTGAAGAACGGGTCGCGGAATATAATGGAGAGATTTCTTTATGTGATTTTGACTGGGGAGAACCCGTGGGAAGGGAAATGTTATGAATGATTTTGCACAAGGAGATGTTATCAAAATATCCGGTTATGCGAATAAGTTTATCATTGTCAGTAAAAATGCTTTTATAAAGGCAACGCAGGCATTTCATGTCTGTCCGGTGCTGGAAGGTTACCCGGATGGTCCCCTTCATATTCCGGTTATAGGGAAAAAGCAGGGCACCGGAACTGTGATTTGTGAGCAACTGAAGCTGATTGATCCTTCTGTCAGAAATTGCAGTAAGGTTGATTATGTTTCTTATGATATGATTATGAATGTTTCGGATGCTTTGCAGGGGATTTTTGAGTATGATTAACAGGGTATAACTGTGCCCGGTGAGTTGCAGAGGAGAGTATGATTTTCCTTTTGCACCCAGGCAGATTGTGCTATACTCGTACCATACTGACAGAGAGGAGCAAATCTCATGAGTGAACGTAAAAGACCCGTATTCGTCATCGGGCATAAAAATCCGGACACAGATTCCATCTGTTCCGCATTGGCTTACGCTGATTTAAAACGCCGTCTTACCGGCGAAGACTATATTGCTGCAAGAGCAGGCAATCTGAATGAAGAAACCCAGTATATTGTAGAACGGTTCGGCATCACGCCTCCGGTTTTTCTCAAGGATGTGGGAACCCAGGTGCGGGATATTGAGATCCGGGAGACGCCGGGGGTATCAGAGCATATTTCCCTGAAAAAGGCTTGGACGCTGATGAAAGACCTCAACGTAGTAACCCTTCCTATCACAGATGAGAATAATTTCCTAATTGGTCTTATCAATATCGGAGATATCACGAAATCTTATATGGAAGGTTACGACAGCAGAATCCTGTCCAATGCCCATACCAAATACCGGAATATCATCGAAACATTGGAAGCAGAGATGATCGTGGGTGACCCGGAGGAATACTTTACCCAGGGCAAGGTACTGATTGCAGCTGCCAATCCTGATCTTATGGAAAACTATATAGAACCCCATGACCTGGTGATTCTGGGAAACCGTTATGAATCCCAGCTTTGTGCCATCGAGATGAATGCGGACTGCATTATTGTCTGTGAGGGCGCCTCTGTCTCCATGACCATCAAGAAATTGGCAGAAGAGCGAAACTGCGTCATCATTAGTACACCTCACGATACCTACACCGTAGCGCGCCTGATGAACCAGAGTATGCCCATCAGTTATTTTATGAAACGGAATGGACTGACTACCTTCCATATGGATGACTTCACCGATCAGATTAAGGAAGTCATGGCGAAGAAAAGATACCGGGATTTCCCAATTCTGGGACATGACGGCAGCTACGTGGGCATGATTTCCCGCCGGAATTTATTAAACAGCGCCCGGAAACAGGTAATCATGGTAGACCATAATGAGAAATCCCAGGCAGTGGACGGCATCGAGAATGCAGAGATCCTGGAAATCATTGATCATCACAGACTGCGCAGTGTGGAAACCATTTCTCCGGTCTTTTTCCGCAATCAGCCCCTGGGCTGTACGGCAACCATTGTATACCAGATGTATCAGGAGGCAGGAATCGAACTGGATAAGCAGACGGCAACCCTCTTATGCTGTGCCATCATTTCAGATACGCTGATGTATCGTTCTCCTACCTGTACTGCGGTGGATAAGGCTGCGGCAGAGGAACTGGCCAAGATTGCCGGAATCAATGTGGAAGAACTGGCAGGAGACATGTTCCGTGCCGGAAGCAACTTAAGCAGTAAGGAAACCGCAGAGATCTTTGAACAGGATTTCAAGACCTTCGCCATGAACGATATTACGTTTGGCGTAGGACAGGTCAATTCCATGAACCAGGAGGAACTGGTGGAATTGAAACAGCGCCTGTATCCTTATATGGAAGAGCAGTTAAATCAAAGTGGCTTACAGATGCTCTTCTTTATGCTGACCGATATTGTGCAGGAATCTACGGAACTACTCTATGTGGGCGGTGATGCACAGGAACTGATCCGGGATGCCATGGGCGTGGAGCCGGATGGCAACAGTTTCATTCTCAAGGGCGTAGTTTCCCGTAAGAAGCAGCTGATCCCTGCGATTATGACTGTTCTGCAACAGTAAAAACTTTCAAATCCTGCCGTGGGCAAATACTTCTACGATTCTAATATTTGCCCATGGCACATCTTAAATTGAGATAAAATCTTTTCTTTTTCAATCTCTGACAAGCCTTTACGGGCAAATAAAAATGATCCCCCATACTTTTGCCCATTTTTTAAACAGAAAATTGGGCATAAAAAATGCAAATCCAGCTATATGCCCAAATGGTTTACATAATATAAGAATCAGAGCCTTTCAATCCCTACTTTTCATATTGAATTGGGCAAAAATGTACCATTTTCGGCACTTTGCCCATCTGGTTTACATAACGCAGAATTTCGCGAGCTGCCAACACAGAAGCGCGCAAGTTGCTAACGCAGAAGCGCGAACTGCCAACACAGAAGCGCACAAATTGCCAACGCAGAAGTGCAAGCTGCAAGCGCAGGAAAGTGCCCTTTGCCACACATAGTCGATTTGCTGTCCCTGAACGCTTTGTTTTTGCACAACGTTGAATCATAACCAAGAATAGTTAGCAATATAAAACAAATTTTGCCATCCTTAACAATACCAATTAACCCCCATGAAAATTATACTCAGACTAGAAACTAAAAAAGTACACTAAGGGGGTACATATGCAATACGGACATTTTGACAATGAACACAGAGAATATGTTATCGACAAGATTGACCTGCCCGTATCCTGGACCAACTATCTGGGCGTAAAGGATATGTGTGTAGTTGTGAACCACACAGCAGGCGGCTACATGTTCTATCAGTCACCGGAATATCATCGTGTGACTCGCTTCCGCGGCAACGCCATTCCTATGGATCGTCCCGGACATTATGTATATCTGCGTGATGCAGATGACGGAGATTACTTCTCCATTTCCTGGCAGCCGGTAGGCAAACCGTTAGACCAGGCAAAATATACCTGCCGTCACGGCATGAGCTACTCTGTCTATGAGTGTGAGTATAAAGGAATTCAGGCTTCCCAGAAGCTCTGCGTACCTATGGATGATCCCGTTGAATTATGGGATGTTAAAGTAAAAAATACAACAGATCAAGAACGTCACATTCAGGTATTTTCTTATTGTGAATTCTCTTATCACAGTATTGCAAGTGATAACCAGAACTTCCAGATGAGTTTATACTGTGCCGGTTCCTCTTATGAAGATGGCATCATCGAGTATGATCTGTTCTACGAAGATGGCGGATACCAGTATTTCACATCCAACTTTGAGCCTGACGGATTCGATTGTTTACGTGATAAATTCATCGGACCTTACCGTACAGAGGACAACCCGATCATCGTGGAACAGGGTAAATGTACCGGCTCTCATGAATTAGGAAATAACCACTGCGGTACCTTACAGAAAGATCTGGTTCTGAAACCCGGCGAGGAAGTTCGTCTGGTATTTATGTTGGGTGAAGGCAACAGAGAAGCAGGTAAGGAAATCCGTGCCAAGTATTCCGATCTGGCAGCAGTAGATGCCGCATACGCACAGCTGGCAGCATACTGGGATGACAAGCTGTCCCGTTTGCAGATCAAGACTCCCAACGAAGGAATGAACACCATGATCAACCTGTGGACCCTGTATCAGTCCGAGGTCAATGTCATGTTCTCCCGTTTCGCTTCCTTCATTGAGGTAGGCGGACGTACCGGACTGGGTTATCGTGACACAGCACAGGATGCAATGACCATTCCTCATTCCAATCCTGCGAAATGTAAACAGAGAATCGTTGAACTGCTTCGCGGTCTGACCAGCCAGGGCTATGGAATCCATCTGTTCCAGCCGGAGTGGTTTGCACCGGAGAAAGAAAAGAAGAAAGAGGAAGAAGAGTTTAAGTCTCCTACCGTTATCCCCGGCATGAATCGCAAGGATGTGGTACACGGCTTAGAGGACGCCTGCTCCGACGATGCTCTCTGGTTGGTTCCTTCTATTATTGAATATCTGAAGGAAACCGGTGAAATGGACTTCGTTGATGAAGTAGTCGGATATGCAGAAGGCGGCGAAGGTACCGTTTATGAGCATATGAAGAAGATTCTTGACTTCTCTGCAGAACAGGTTGGCGCTTCCGGCATTTGCAAAGGCTTACGTGCTGACTGGAATGACTGCCTGAACCTGGGCGGTGGTGAAAGTGCCATGGTATCTTTCCTCCACTACTGGGCAATCAGCCATTTCCTGGATCTGGCAAATTATCTCGGACGCACTGAAGATGTTGAGAAATATACCGCTATGCAGAAAAAAGTACATGGTGTATGTAACGATAAGCTTTGGGACAAGGAGTGGTTTATCCGCGGTGTCACCAAACATGGTAAGAAGATCGGTACCAGCGAGGATGAAGAGGGTAAGGTACATCTGGAGTCCAACACATGGGCAGTGCTTTCCGGAGCAGCTGATCCGGATAAAGGCCGTATGGCTATGGACAGCGTAGATAAGTACCTGTTCACCGAGTATGGTATCCTGTTGAATGCACCTTCTTATACGAAGCGTGATATGGATATCGGATTCATTACCCGTGTATATCCCGGACTGAAAGAGAATGGAGCAATCTTCTCTCATCCCAATCCCTGGGCATGGGCAGCAGAGTGTGTTCTGGGTCGTGGCGATCGCGCCATGAAGTTCTACAATGCACTGTGTCCTTATTATCAGAATGATAAGATCGAGATTCGTGAGTCTGAGCCGTATTCCTACTGCCAGTTCATCATGGGTCGTGACCATACCGGATTCGGCCGTGCACGTCATCCGTTCATGACCGGTAGCGGTGGCTGGGCTTATTTCTCTGCTACACGTTACATGATGGGTATCCGCCCGCAGTTTGATTACTTACTGCTGGATCCCTGTGTACCTGCAGATTGGAAAGAGTTTTCGGCAGTTCGTAAGTGGAGAGGGGCTACTTATGAGATCGAGTTCGTAAATCCGGACGGAGTAATGAAGGGTGTGAAAGAACTTTACCTGGATGGACAGAAAGTAGACAAGATTCCCGCACAGGCAGCTGGAACCAGTCACCAGGTTAAGGTAGTAATGGGATAACATATATAGAAGGAAGGGGCACAAAAATGTCAATTAAATTTGGTACCGGCGGATGGCGCGCCGTGATTGGTGATGATTTCACCAGAGGTAATATCCAGCTCCTGGCGCAGGGTCTGGTAAACAAAATGATTCAGGAAGGCGTGGAAGAAAAAGGAATCGTTATGGGCTATGACCGTCGTTTCCTTTCCAAGGAAGCAATGCAGTGGTCTGCTGAGGTTTTTGCAGCAAACGGCATTAAATCCTATCTGATCAATAAATCCTCACCGACACCGTTGATCATGTTCTATGTAATGAAACACGATTATCCTTACGGAATGATGGTAACTGCAAGCCACAACCCGGCTATCTACAACGGAATCAAAGTGTTCACAGCCGGTGGACGTGATGCAGATGAGGTACAGACAAGAGATCTGGAGCATTATATTGAAGAGCTGACTCCGGAGACCGTTAAGGTTATGACCTACGATGAAGGTAAAGAGGCCGGTCTCATTCAGGAGATTTATCCTCTAAACGAGTATTTGGATGCTATCATTGATGCAGTAGATATGGATGCGATTAAGAAAGCCGGACTGAAAGTCGCACTGGATCCTATGTATGGTGTAAGTGAGACTTCCATCAAAACCATCCTGCTTACCGCACGCTGTGAGCTGGCAACCATTCATGACCGTCATGATACGCTGTTTGGCGGTAAATTGCCTGCTCCTTCTGCTGCAACCCTGCATTCTCTGCAGAACTTTGTAGTGGAGAAGCACTTCGATATCGGTATTGCAACCGATGGTGATGCAGACCGTATCGGTGTCATTGATGATAAAGGTAATTTCTTACATCCCAATGACATTTTAGTATTATTGTACTATTACTTGGTAAAATTCAAAGGATGGCACGGACCGGTTGTCCGTAACATCGCTACCACCCACATGTTGGATAAGGTTGCAGAGCGCTTCGGTGAGAAATGCTATGAGGTTCCTGTAGGATTCAAATACATTTCCGCAAAGATGCAGGAGACCAAAGCAATCATTGGTGGTGAGTCCTCCGGAGGATTGACAGTAGAAGGTCATATCAATGGTAAAGACGGCATCTATGCGGCAGCTCTGTTAATTGAGATGCTGGCTGTCACCGGTAAGAAAATGTCTGAAATCATGGATGACATTCATAAAGAGTGTGGAGAGATCCACATGGAAGAACGGGATTACAAGTTCACCCATGAGAAGAAAGAAAGCATGCAGAAGTTACTGATGGAGGAGAAAAAACTTCCTGAACTTCCGTTTGATATTGATCATGTATCCTACCTGGACGGAAGCAAGGTTTACTTCAAGAATGGCGGATGGGTAATTGCCCGTTTCTCCGGCACAGAGCCTCTTTTAAGAATTTTCTGCGAAATGCCTGATGCAGAGAGTGCGAAACAGATCTGCAAGATTTATGAGGACTTCCTTGATTTGAAATAATCGGAAAATAATGTTATAATATGGGAAACCAAACAACAAGACGACGGCGCCGTTATGCGGGCCGTCGTTTGTGTGTCGTTAGAGGAAGGAAACATGGGGATATGTACAAAGTGTTACTAGTAGATGACGAGCCGATTATTGTAGAGGGACTTTCCCGCAGCATAGCATGGGACAAGTGGAACTGCCATGTGGTTGCCACAGCGCATAACGGTATGGAGGGCAAGAAACTCATAGAAGAATTAAAACCCGACATTGTGTTTATGGATATCTGTATGCCGGAAATGGACGGATTGCAGATGATTGCTGCTATTCATTCGGAATTTCCCAATCTGGAGGTCTGCGTACTTACCGGTTTCCGTGATTTTGAATATGCTCAGACGGCAATTCGCCTGGGAGTAACCCGCTTTTTATTAAAACCTTCCAATATGTCTGAATTGGAGGAGGCCATCAGTACGATGTGTGCCAATCTGGAAAAGAAAGGCATTACCGACGAAGAAGAGACAAAGGAAACGGATACGGAGTTGGAATCCGGCTCCGGAAGCTTCATCGTCAAGAATGCATTGGCGTACATAGAAGAAAATTATACCAAGAAACTCACCCTGAGTGAGGTGGCGGAAAAAACATATGTGAGCCAGTGGCACTTAAGTAAGCTCCTGAACCGCTACGTGGAACAGAGCTTTTCCGATATCCTTAACCATATCCGAATTGAGCATGCCAAAGAGCTGCTGCTAGATCCTTCCTTGCGTATCGGAGATATTTCAGAGATGGTGGGCTTCTTGGATCTTGCACATTTTTCCAGAGTTTTTAAGAAACAGGAAGGAATCTCTGCTAATGAGTACCGAAACAAAGTCCTCGGAAGATAAGAACAGAAAACCCATCCGTAAGAGGAAAAAACTTTCCCTGAGAATAGCCATGACCTTTGTGTTTGCAGCGGCATGGCTCATTCCCATTGCATTTTTCTCTTATTTTATTTTTCATAACTATCGTCAGGCCTATATTGATAAGTCCGACAATCTGATTCAGAACGAAGTGAATGTCTCCGGCTCCCTGATTACCACCAGCCTGGATGCAGCTATTACCAAACTGCAGAAGCCTACCTACGAGGGGGAATGGGAAAGTCTTTATAATCGTTATGAGAAGAATCTGATCACCCATTCGGATTATCTGAAATCCATTCGTTCTTCACTGATTTCCAAATATTATATGGATGAAAAAATAGCCCGCTATGCCTATTATATGCCGGGGGATGTGACGCCAAGCTGCTATGCCGGTAAAAACGGTTATGCCTATGAATCTTTTCTGTATGAAGTACAGCCGGAAGCCATGCGGGTCTTTGAAAAGGATAGCAATTATACAGAGGTTCATATTATTGATAATCAGATTTACATTATGCGTAATCTTTACACCGTAAAGGACTATCAGAAATATGGACTTTTGGTAATCGGATTGAACAAAGACGCGCTTTTCCACCAGCTTCCTGTGGAAAATCCTTCTGATCTCCGGATTTCCGTAAATGGAAAAGAGGAATACCTCACCATGGCAGGAGCGGAGAAAAAACCTTCCGGAGAGCGCCTTAATTACGACTATGAGTACAAATGTGACAATTATACCTTGAATCTTCATTACACTTTTGATAAGAGCATCCTTTATGAAGAGGTCAATCGCCTGAATTCTATATTGGATATTTTCCTGTTTTGCATGATTCCCCTTATGGCATTGTCCTACTATTTTCTCACAATCCAGATAGAGTCTCCTTTGCGGAAATTGACGGATGTGGCACACCGGATCATGAATGGAGAATTTGGCACCACAGTTGGTAATGACCAGATGCCGAATGAAGAATTTGAAGGGCTGGCAGAGTCCTTTGATGCCATGTCTGTACAGGTCAAGCACCTGGTAGACACGGTATATCTGGAACAGATTGCCACAAAGGATGCTCAGATTCAGGCACTGCAGGCGCAGATCAATCCCCATTTCCTCAATAATACGTTGGAAATGATGAACTGGCAGGCACGTATGAACGGAGATATCGAGACCTGTAAAATGATTGAGGCCCTGGGAACGGTGCTGGATTCCAGCATGAACCGAAACAATCACCGGCTGGTTCGGCTTTCCGATGAACTTCATTGCGGGGATGCTTTTCTTTACATTATGACCATGCGTTTTGGACAACGTCTTCAGGTAGAGAAAAACATCCAGGAAAACCTTTATCAGGTTCAGGTTCCTTCTCTGATCCTTCAGCCGCTGTTGGAAAATGCCATTCGTCATGGTATTGAGAGGGTGTCACAAGGTACGATCTGGCTCAATATCTATGCCAATGTGGATGATATGTACATTGATGTGATTAACACCGGCAAACATCTGGAGCCGGAGGATTTGAAACGAATTGAAGATATCATTGAGGGAAAATACCGTCTGGAAAAGGCAGAGCCGGGGATGCATACCTCCATCGGTATTTATAATGTGAATAAACGAATCAAGCTCATTTACGGAACGGAGTACGGACTGAGCGTGCTCCAGACGGAGGATGATAAATTTGTGTCAAGAATCCGAATCCCCAGACAGAATGAGAGAATGGAGGAAGATGAGAAAAAAGGATAAGATATGGAGTACGTTGCTGCTGTCTGTCTCCCTTTTGACTCTTGTAAGCTGTGGAAGCAATACACAGGACAGCAAAGACCAGGATGTGGTTCCGGTGACAATCCGCACGGTTTCCATGTTTGGGGGAACCGATCCCAATGCGGTGGTGTATGAGAAGCTTCGGGAAGGCTTTCAAATGCAATATCCCTATATTACGGTAGATGATGAATCCCGGGTATCGGATGAAGAATGGAAGAGTGCAGTGGCAGCAGACTTTGCTGCGGGAAACGAACCGGATGTGCTGCAGTTTTTCACAGATGCTACAGCCAATCAGCTGATTGCCATGGATAAGTTTGTATCCATTGAGGAGATCCGGCAGGAATATCCGGACTATGCTGCGGATACTTATGAATGGGCACTGGAACAGGTGGCAAACCGGGACGGCGTATGCAGGGCAGTTCCGACCACCGGATTTTGGGAAGGACTTTACTGCAATAAGGACATTTTTGAACAATATAAAGTTCCTCTGCCTACCGATTGGACATCTTTCGCTTATGCCATTGAAACCCTTGAGAGTAAAGGTGTGATTCCCATTGCCTGTTCCCTTACCAATGTGCCCCACTATTGGATGGAATATTTTCTGCTCTATTCCGGTGGAGTGGAGAATTATCAAAAGGACTTTGATACCGTTTCCCAGGAATGGGTTGATGGTTTGAGGCAATTTCACACGCTTCGGGGAATGCTTGCGTTTCCCAGAAATACGGATACCATTGACAATGATTATGCCAGAACACTTTTTATCAACAAAAAAGCAGCCATGATTCTGGAAGGAAACTGGTTCTTCTCGGCAGTGGAGGATCAGGAAAATACCGTAGTGGTTCCTTTTCCCGGACTGGAAAACAGCCCTGTTCATGAAACAGTCATGGTGGGAGGTATGACTTCCGGCTTTTATATTACCAGAAGAGCCTGGAATGATCCGGACAAAAGGGACGCTGCGGTGAAATATGTGATGGCACAGACCTCGAAGGAAGCTGTACAGCGTTACTGGGAGCATGGAGGCGGAATTACAACAACTGCTACAGCGGTGGAAGATGACATGGATCGTACACCGCTGGCGAAATCTGCACGGAAATACGTGGAATCTGCAGACCGAATTGTACTGCCCACGGACTCCCGCATGCAGCCGGATGCTTATAAGACATTAATTTCCGGCATTTTTGAGGTGTCCATAGGAGCTGATCCCAGGGCACTGTTACAAAAAGTATTGGAGCAAAACACCGCACAGTAAGCGGTTTATATGTGAAAACGACGAAAAGAAATGAAATAGCGCTTGTCTGATTTTGTAATTTGCACAGAATTGGGCAGGCGCTATTAACAATTTTAAGCAAAAAACAACAAGCACATGCCGTGACTTTCTGGTTCGAAAATCCTACAATAAAACCATCAAGAGAAACAAACATTGAGGAGGAAAAAATTATGTCAGGTAAGAAAAAGAAGACGCTGTTGCTTCTTACTATGGTGCTTCCGGGCGCGATATGGTTCCTGCTTCTTCGGTACTTGCCAATGGTGGGAATCGTACTGGCATTCAAGGACTATAAAGTTTACACAAAAGATCCTACGTTCTGGAACAACCTGATACACAGCAAATGGGTAGGAATCGACAAATTCAAATTCCTGTTTGCGACCCCGGATTCCTGGGTGTATATCAGAAACACATTGGGATACAACATTTTGTGGATTGCAATTGGACTGGTTCTTTCCGTAGCACTGGCAATCATCCTGAACGAGATTACCCATAAGCTTATGGCGAAGACCTATCAGACACTGATGTTCTTCCCTTACTTCTTAAGTTGGGTTGTAGTCAGCTACTTCGTATTAGCATTCCTGGATCCTACAAGAGGACTTCTGGTACATTACGCACAAACCCATGGAATGGAAGTTATCAACTGGTATCATGAGCCGAAATACTGGCCCTACATATTAACCATCTGTAACGTCTGGAAGAACACCGGATACTCTTGTATCCTGTACCTGGCAGCCATCACCGGTATCGATGCTACCCAGTATGAGGCAGCAGCTATTGACGGAGCTACCAAGTGGCAGCAGATCAAATATGTGACACTGCCCCACTTACGTACCATGATCAGTATCCTGCTTATCATGAATGTTGGTAAGATTTTCAACGCAGACTTCGGTTT
>USSP01000026.1 GCA_900557385.1 uncultured Lachnospiraceae bacterium | reverse complement strand
GCGGGAAGTCCTCGGTGATGGGCACGCTGGCGGGGTCGCCATAGACGGTTGCGGAAGAGCTGAACACGAAGTTGTGGCAGTTGTGATGGCGCATCACGTCCAGAATGACCAGCGTGCAGTTGAGGTTGTTGTAATAGTATTCAATGGGCTTGGAAACACTCTCGCCCACGGCCTTGTAGGCTGCAAACTGGATCACAGCAGTAATGTCCGGGCACTCAGAGAAGATGTGCTCCACATCCTCGTGCTTGGTCATATCTGCCTTGTAAAAGCGGAAGTCCTTGCCGGTGATCTGCTTGATGCGGTCCAGCACCACCGGAGATGCATTGTAATAGTTATCTGCCACAACAACGTCGTAGCCAGCGTTCAGCAGTTCGATGCAGGTGTGGCTGCCGATATAACCGGCACCGCCCGTTACTAAAATTCTCATAGTTTCCTCCATTCTGCATGTTTTATCATGCCATTGCAATGTATTTATAATTCCACTCCATTTTGCTGGAGCAGTTTTCTTGCTGAGTCCACAGAATCCACACCCGTCTTGTTTTTAATCGGTGCAAACTCATAATTACGCACGACTTCAAAGGGAAGACAACTGTCTTCCATGTGAATCATATCCAGCACCAGGTTTTCAAATTTGTAACCGTTCGGCTCTTCCGGTTTGATTCGATTTCCCTGCTCATCCATGTAAGGGATCTTTTTCTCCACCACATGAAGCGGTAACTTGCGATCCACAATTTCATACAAATCTGTCACACGGAACAGGTAATTCAAAATAACACCGAAATTGTAAACCCGTTCCCCCTTCTCATCCAGGGTATTCATCAGTTCATCCGTCAGTTCATAATATTCAATAATGGAAGGTCTGCCATCCTCCAGGCACATGACTCCTACCTTCTCGTCCGGTGCAACCTTTTTCACGACTTTAGATCCGACTGCGGCGTTTTTCTCCACCACAGCACCGACAAAAACGGGGTCTGCGATTCGCTGTAATACGTTATCCACCGCAAATACATTCAAGTATTCAATGCCTGCCTCTTTCACTTTATCCAGTACACCCCAGCGTTTCATGGAACTGAACCAGCCTCCGTTTCCGTTGGGAGACATAGCTACCACACCGGGAGCTTCCATATATACCTTTCCCTGATAGTCTGTCGCCGGTGCCATCTCCTGCATGAAGAAGTTCACATATGCTTCCTTATAACCGAAATAATTTTTTTCTTTTAAAAATTTCGTGGTTGCAGCATGGTTCTTGTCACTGGTCATCACAAACAAATGAATCCATGTTCCTGTCTCCTCCACTACATCCAAGAGGTTACGGATGATTCTCTCAAAAATATACATATCCTTCGTAATACCAATATTATACATTCCTTTGGGATCATCACTGCCCAGGCGGGTTCCCATCCCTCCAGCCAAAAGCACAGCTCCTACCTTGCCAGCCTGAATGGTCTTCACACCCGTATTACGAAACTTCTCTTTATTGGCTTCGATTTCATCCAGCTGCATAGTGGGTAAGGGGGAAATCACACCACGTTTTTCTCCTTCTTTTCTATGTTCTAACTCGTGAAGTACAGAAAAGTCGCAATTGGAGATTTGCGCCAACAAGTTTTCCTGCTGTTCCTCCGTCAAGGTATCATACCCTTCCAGAATATGTTCCTGCCCATACTCCGCTAATAACTTTTTTGCTTCCTCAAAATTCATATCCCGAACTCCTTCCGACAACCTGTTTTCAGCTTGTTCTTCCATCTTATCATATTCCTGTTCACTTTACCAGTCTGGGCAACGATTACATCGGCAGATTACATCGACCAATTCGTCACATGATCCGCCTTCTCGTCCTTCCAGTATACCTCATTTATACTGTCCAGATGCTCTTTCGTCCAGAGTCCTGGTACTCCGCCGGTGTGAAGAAAAATTGCATTGGCATCTGCAGGGATAATTCCCTTTTCCAGAAGATCCACGAAGCCATGAAGTACCTTTCCTGTATAGCAGGGATCCGTAAAGATTGCATCGGTACGTGCCAGAAGTTCAATGTATCTCTGTGTGATGTGATCTGGTTCATTATAACCCACACCGCCGTAAAAATTCTCGCCTTCTCCCAATTCCAAATGAATATCTTCCTTTTTACATTGAATGCCCAATTCAAAGGTGTCCGACATTTCATTAATGAAATCTACGGTTTCCTCAATAGGGCGCATATCCGGTTCAATAGGAATCCCGATGACTTCAAAAGGGGCATGATAATATTGGGCACCTGCCCATAGTCCTGCAAAGGTACCGGTGGATCCGTAACCAGCCACCAGATAATCCGCATGAATATGCTGCTCCTTCATCTGTCCCATGATCTCCGGGATCGCCTGAATATATCCGGCTGAGCCAATGGGAGTCTGTCCGCCGATGGGGATATTTAGCACTTTTTCACCCCGGGCTTCGTATTCTGCTGTAATCTTTGCCGTACAGTCCTCCAGATATTTTTTCTGCGCTGCTTCCCGTTCCTTTTCCGGAAGGGACTGGGTACCTGACATATCCACAAAATGCAGATCCGCACCCATAAGCCGATCCAACAGCAGATTACCGGAAAGCTGATCCGGCTTTTTCCCTTTTAATACCAAAATCGGCTTCAGGCCATAACGTACTGCTGCTGCCACAGTCAATCTACCGTGATTGGTCTGAATACCTCCGAAGGTCATCAGTGCGGTATAGCCGTTATCAAGCGCATATTTTACAATGTAATCCAGCTTTCTGGCTTTGTTTCCACCCAGCGCCAGTCCTGTCATATCATCTCTTTTAATGTAGAGTTTTCCTTTTCCCAGTTCTTTGGTAAGTCCCGGCAGATACTCCAGCGGTGTGTTAATATAACCGGTAGGTACACGTTGCAAATTTTCCAGTTTCATAATCTGATTTCTCCATTTCCTTTCTGTTTCTATTCTCACTTTCTGCGAATCCGACGAATCTGTGGCTGCAGGGTAATCTTAGGAATCACTACCTCCGAATCCTGCGTCAGAATATAGTTTACTGCCTCTGCAATCTGCTCCGGTTTCAGATAGCTTTCCGGTTCCTCTCCCTGCTCAAAATTTGCATGACGATAAAGTTCTGAATATGTCATATCCGGCTGAATCGTGGTCACCTTTAAGCCGTACTTTCGATTCTCCGCGAAAAGGCTGTCTCCAAAGCTGGAAAGACCTGCTTTGGTTGCCCCATAGGCGCATCCATGCGGATTCGTTTCTTCTGCTGTGACAGAAGAAATATTGATTACATAGCCATGATTGGATTTCAGGATTCGAAGAAGCTGTCCCGTGAGAATCATGGGAAGTTCCAGGTTCGTGCGAACCAGTTCCATGATCTGTCGGGGACTTAACTCCTCATGAGGTCCGTAATATCCCACACCTGCATTGTTCACCAGCACACTGATATTTTGTTTGTCTTCTATCTGCTGAATCTGTTGCAGCAGATCCCGGGTGTCCAACAAATCACATACCAGCGGATGGAAGGAAGCGTATTTTCCCATCATTGTCCTGGTTTCTTTTCTGGAAAAGTCGCGGCCAAATCCATACACTTCATAATTTAATTTGCAGAGGGTCTCACTGACCGCCCTCCCGATTCCGGAGCTTGCTCCTGTCACAATTGCTATGTTCTTCATTTTTTCTCATTTCTGCCACAAGATTCGGCACTTCTGAAATCCCGGTAAATTTTTTCCACCGGCAGTCGCTTTTCCAACTCTTGCACAAGCCATGCTTCCATTTGTACTGCCAGCTTCCGGGGATATTGATACACGCCGCCTACATTTTCAAAGGGGAACTGTATTACAGCAGCACCCGGTTTACATTTCCGCAATTTTTTCAGATAATCCTGGGAAATGCGAAAGGACCCCACACTGACATCCTGTAACAGATTCCAGTCCCCATCCAAGTCGCTTAATCTTTCGTCTGCTTGTTTCAACAACGCGCTGTATGCCTGCTGCCAATCCGGTACATAGAGCATTGGGTCAAAACACAGGCGGACAGGATGGCCTTTTTGAAGTCCTGTTATGGCACATTCCAGGCGCATTGCCGCTGATGCGGTTCCATGTTCACTCTCTGTAATCACCCGCTGGGGTGACATGGTAAAAGCATAAATGACTCTGGGAGAAACCAGTAATCCTGCCCACATATTGCAGTTGCCGCTTTTGGTACGGATCTCAATTTGCAATCCCGGCTGCGCTGCAGCAAATTCCGCCCACAATTTTCCATATCCGAACACCCCTTCCAATGCCAGTAAATCGGCATCGTAGGATACACACACATAGAGATTCCTCGTCTGCAGTTCCCTGCGTATCGCATCAAAATAATCTTCCAGATTCACAAATACCACCAGATGTCCTGATGGATACATTCCTTTGAGATAACAGTAATCACAGTCAAAGACACAATTCATCATCGTGGAACAATAGTAAAAATTCGCATTGCCGAAATCCTGACACACCGGCGCCGCCTCATATAGAAAATGCTCTGTTTTTTCTGCAAGAATCAATGCCTGGCTGTCATGTTGTCTCACATAGTCCTGCCCTCTCCTGCAAAACACATCCTTATAATGTTCGATGAGAATGATCTGTGCTTTCGGAAAATGGGAAAGGATTTCCCGGGTTCTCGGCAAATTTTTTATACGTTGTTCTACATAAATATGGGAAAACCGGTGACTCTTTGCCATTGTCGCCGGATCATAACACGCGTTGTTTAAGTTGTGCAAGGTAGGTCTTTCCCTCCTTTTTGTCTTTGCAAGGCAGGATACCCGCTGCTCGATCTGCTTCCAGAACGGCATGAAGATTCACCCCTGTAAGGTTTACATAACGTAATAGTTGTTCCACTTCTGCTGCCATAGTAACCGAACAGTGCAATTCTTTCTCCAACCGCTCTGCTTCTATATTCCACTCCCTCGTTTCTTCTTCCGTCTGTATGTTCATCAGCATGTTTAAAAAAGGAAGCATTTCCTTTCCCGCTCCGCTCATCAGACTATGAAGCATTCCCCGTTGATATTCCTGTGGAAGCTCTTCCCGGATGCCATGATCGGAAACTACTTTCAAAAAAAGCATCTGATCCGGTCGCAAAAACCGGCTTCCTGCCTGATAAATGCCGGCAGCCTCCATATCAAATACCACATTCTCCCCTTTCGCTGTTTTTTCCACCGTAGCAACTCCGATCCCGGTTTGGATTTCTGTCTCCCGGAAAGGATGTTGGAAAAGAATATCTGGATAATAGCTCCGTCCCGTCGCTTCATTCCAAAGTTTGTTGCCCAGAATCACCGTGCCCACAGGAAATCGTTCCCCGCTGCCACAGGTGCCGATATTAATCAACAATGCTTCTTCCCGTCTGTTATCCATGGCTGCCAGATAGCCCACTGCCACAGCAGATGCCACGGTTCCCACTCCTGTGATAGCCAGTGTGATCTTCGGCACACTCTCTTTCCGGCTCTCATATAGCGGAAAACAGTGAATCTCTGGATTCTTTTTCAGCTGAAAAGCTTCTATCAAAAATTGTGCTTCCTCATAAAGGGCACAAAAAAAGTAAATCATTCCTTCTATCTCCGTGTATGTTTTTATTCCAAAATAGTGTATACTAAATGTATTAACGTTATGGAGGATTTTTATGAATACCTGTTTACATAGAAAAAAAATTAAAAAGCTGGTTTGTACATTCGCCTGTGCCGCTGTTCTCTCTTCCACCCTTCCTGTGGCTGCCGCCGAGCCGGTGACACCGGACACCTTTGACTATGAACAGTATGCCGATCGGTATCCTGATTTAAAGCAGAACCTGGGCTATGACAAAAACCTGCTCTGGTATTACTATGAAACCTATGGCAAAGAAGAGGGGCGGATTCCCGGCGTCACTCCTGCCGCTTATCTGAACCTGCAGAATTTCGATGCTGACGCTTACGGTGCCGCCAATCCTGATGTAACTGCAGCCCTGGGGAATAATCCCGCTGTCCTGTTGAATCACTATCTGAACACAGGCTACAAGGAGGGGCGCACTGCTCATGGACTAAATGATGTGACGGATGCCAAATGTCAGGCCTATCTCCTTGCTCACCAGATTACCAATGACACCATGACGGATATGGAAAAGATCAAAGCTGTCCATGACTGGATCATCAATCACACTTCCTATGATTATGATAATTATAAGGCCGGAACTGTCCCCTACAAAAGTCACACTATGGCAAGCGTCATTCAGGATGGTGTTGCTGTCTGTGATGGTTACTGCAAGGCATTCCAGTTTTTCATGGATGTATTGGGTATCGAATGTGAGATTCAGACCGGTCAGAATCATGCCTGGAACCGTGTCAAGGTAGGAGGACAATGGTATCTGGTGGACTGCACCTGGGATGATCCCATCTATTACTACAATGGCGTACGGCAGGAAGTCCTGCAATACCGCTATTTCATGGTGCGGGAAAAGTAAGCTTACTTTTACTTTTTCTGGCTGTCCAGAAGCTCCTGTAACGCCTCATCTCCCACACTGATCCAGGCATCTTCCTCATCTGCATTCAGTCCAAGATACTGGGCCAGTGTGCGTTCATCATCACTCATGCTCCATTTTTCTGTATAAACGTCAATTTCCTCAAAGGGGATCTCCCCTGCAAGATAACGCTCTTTATAATTTTTTTCCATTTTCGTCTCTTCCTCCGTTTAATAATCCACTTCCATCAGGCAAAGTCCCATTGCCGGCGCTGTCGGTCCTGCTTTCTGACGAGTCTCCGGATTCAACGCCTGTCTCACCTGTCCGCAATCCATTCGATCGTAGCCCACCTCCAGCAGTGTCCCTACCAGAATCCGCACCATATTTTGTAAAAATCCTTCTCCGTGAAAGGTAAAATACAGATATCCGTTTCTACGTTCAATACGGATGCTGTCCACCCGGCGCACTGCGGATTTTTTCATCCGGGGTGTGGCGCAGAAATTACGGAAATCATGCTCTCCTTCCAGGATATCGGCCGCTTCCCGCATTTTTTCCAGATTAGGTGTTCCATCCAATCTGGCAAAATAACGGCGGGGGGAGACCCGCCTCCTACCGCCCTCCCTCGCAGGGGGGGGGGCGGGAAAAATAACGGCGGTCGAACACCGGCTTTACAGGACCTTCGTAGCAGGTGTAGCGATAGGTTTTTCCTACTGCATTATAGCGGGCATGAAACCGCGGAGCTGCCTCTTTTACCTGTTTGACTGCAATATCATCCGGCAGATAACGGTTGAAATAATCCCGGATTTCTTCCTCCGATAAGTTTGTTTCAAAAACTGCGTTTGCCACCATTCCTCTGGCATGAACGCCGGCATCGGTACGCCCAGCCCCAATCATTTCCACGGTATCGTCTCCGGTCATCAAAGCCAGTACCTTTTCCAGCTTACCCTGAATCGTCTCCTGATCAGGCTGCCGCTGCCATCCATAATAGCGGGTTCCATCATATTCAATTAAAAATCGGTAGTTTTTTCTGCTCATTCTTTTCATCATTCTTTTCATTCTTTTTTTCATTTTAATGGGAATGGACTATAAATGCAATTTAAAATATTGTATAGTAGCTTTAGATTGTATACAAAACAAAAAATTCCATGAGATAGTTCATGGAAGGGGAGGTATCTTTGCAATATGATTTTGCCCCCATGGAGGGACTGACTACCTACATCTACCGAAATGCTCATGCTAAATATTTTCCTGGCATTCATCAATATTTTGCTCCTTTTATCGGAAGCATGCACATGAGCAGTCGAGACATCAATGGTATCCTGCCGGAAAATAATCAGGGACTGACACTGATTCCTCAGATTCTTACCAATAAAGCATCGGAATTTCTGGCAATTGCCAACGTGTTAAAGGACTATGGCTACGACACAGTCAACTTAAATCTGGGCTGTCCGTCCGGAACGGTGGTAGCAAAGCATCGGGGTGCCGGCTTTCTGGAGGATCCAGTTGCACTGGATCACTTTCTGGAAGAAATTTTTGAAAGATGCCCCTTAAAGATTTCCATTAAAACCCGTATTGGCATGGATTTTCTGTCAGAATGGGAGGATCTTGTGAAACTATATTCCAAATATCCGTTGGAATTACTGATTATCCATCCCCGGCTGCGGAAGGAATTTTACGCAGGACAGCCTCATAATGATGCTTACCGGCAGGCTTTTTCCTTACCTTTCCCGCTATGTGCCAACGGAGATATTGTTTCTCCCCAAAGTCTGCAGGCACTGCAGGAGGAATTCCCCACTCTGGAACACGTTATGATCGGAAGAGGACTGTTACGCCGTCCCTGGCTGGTACAACAGCTTTCCAGTGAGAATCCTGCAGATTTTCCCCTTTCCAAACAGACGGTTCTGGATTTTCATAATGAAATTCTGGAAGGCTACCTCGGGATCATGTCAGGAGAACAACCGGTTCTTTATAAAATGAAGGATCTCTGGACGCATTTGGCCTGCAGTTTTACCAATTCTGACAAGTATTTAAAGAAAATCCGCAAGGCAAATCACCTCTCCGAATATCGACTGGAGGTGGCAAAACTTTTTCGGGAGCAGGAACTTTTGTGATATACTATATGGAATCAATGAATTTGGAAAAGAAGGTGCTTATTGTTTATGAAAATTTTTGCTTATGCCTTGCGCCCCTACGATGAGCAGGCTTATTTTGAACAGATCTGCCAGGCAAATGGCGTTGAATATGGCTATACCGCTGCCTATCCCTCCCCGGAAAATGTAGAACTGGCAAAGGGCTACGATGCCATCACCATTATTACGAACCTTATGTACCCCGAAATTCTGGATCGGTTCAAAGAAATGGGAATCAAATACATCGCTACCCGCAGTATCGGCTATGATCATATCGATGTGGCTTATGCCAACGCCATCGGCATCCGTGCTACCCACGTAACCTACTCTCCCAACAGTGTCGCCAACTACACCATCATGATGATGCTTATGGCATGCCGGAAAATTGATTACATCATGGAAAAGGCAAAAGTCAACGATTTCGGTCTCCAGGGAAAAATGGGACGGGAATTGTCACTGAGTACCGTAGGTGTCATCGGTACCGGAAAAATCGGTGAAGCTGTGATCAAACACTTATCCGGCTTCGGTTGTAAGATCCTCGCATACGATCTGTATGAAAAGGATTCGGTGAAAGAATATGCCACCTATGTGGATCTGGATACTTTGTATCGGGAAAGTGATATCATCACACTGCATGTTCCCGGTCTGGAAGAAAATCATCACATGATCAATGCCAATATCTTTGGGAAAATGAAAAAGGGCGTCATTCTGGTGAATGCCGCACGTGGTATGCTGATTGATACCGATGCCATGATTGAGGCTTTAAACTCCGGCCAGGTAGGCTTTGCCGCCCTCGACACTTTTGAAGATGAACAGGGGCTGTATTACCTGAATTTTGAACAGAAGCCCTTGGCAAACAGAACACTGTCCTTATTAAAAGGGATGCCGAATGTCATGTTTTCTCCTCATATGGCTTTTTATACCGATCAGGCCGTATCGGATATGGTGGGAAATGCTATCAAGGGGTTGCTTGCTTTCGAACAAGAGGGAGAGAATCCCTTTGAGGTACATCCGTAATAACAGCTTCCATCCCGGAGGGTGCTGACAAGATTCAGAATGAAAACCACCACAAGCAGTGTCAATGCTATACCTTATCCTTCAAAGTATCTGGTGAGGAATTGTTTCGTGCGTTCCTCCCTGGGATGTTCAATCACCTGACGAGGATCACCGGCTTCCACTACCACACCATCATCCATGAAAATCAACTGATCCGCCACATCTCTGGCAAATGCCATTTCGTGGGTTACAATAATCATCGTGGTTTTCTGTTCCGCCAGTCCGCGAATCACCTTTAAAACCTCCCCGGTCAGTTCCGGATCCAGGGCTGATGTAGGCTCGTCAAAGCAGAGAATATCCGGGCGAAGTGCCAGGGCACGGGCAATTGCCACACGCTGCTGCTGTCCGCCGGAAAGCTGATGGGGATAATGATCCATACGGTCTTTGAGCCCCATCTGTGTCAATAGTTCCTCTCCATGTACCCGGATTTCCTCCTGAAGTTCCTTTTTCTTCTGTTTATAATCCGGATGCTCCTTTGCTAACATCTGTTCTGCCAGCATGACATTTTCCAATGCCGTATATTGGGGGAAAAGATTGAAGGACTGAAATACCATTCCGAAATGAAGCCTTTTCTTTCGCAGATCCCGCTCTCGTCTGGTGCTGTTTTGCTGCGCATCAAACAAGGTCTCACCCCGGACGATAATCTTTCCCTTATCCGGTGTCTCCAGAAAATTCAGGCAACGCAGCAGGGTCGTCTTACCGGAACCGGAGGAACCAATAATCGCCAACGCATTCCCTTCTTCCAGGGCAAAGCTCACATCCTTTAGCACCTTGGTGTTTTCAAAGTGTTTTTCTATATGTTCTATTTCCAAAATTGCCATATGTTTCACCCGTTACCTGAAATAATCCAGTTTCTTTTCAATGTAATTAAACAGCAGGGTCAAAATGCCTACAAATACCAGATAGAATACACCGGTGTAGAAAAGCGGCCACGTGATACCCGCAGACTTCATGAATGAGTATCCGGCAAAGGTCAGCTCATAAGCCGCAATAATACGGGCAAGTGATGTATCCTTGACCAGTGTGATAATCTCATTGGAAAGCGGCGGAACTACCCGCTTCACCATCTGCAGCAGTGTTATTTTAAAGAAAATCTGCGTTTTGGTCATACCCAGTACCTGTCCGGCTTCTCTCTGTCCCACCGGCACTCCCTGAATGCCTCCCCGGAAGATCACTGCGAAATAACAGGCATAGTTGATAGCAAAAGCCACTACGGTAGCCGTGATTCTTCCTCGCTCATTTCCACTCCAGATATTGTGACCCAGCCAAAGTCCCGGCCCGTAAAAGATAATAATGAGCTGCAGCATCAAGGGGGTTCCCCGGATAATCCAGATAAACACCTGCAACAGATACCGTAACGGTTTCCATTTACTCATGATGCCAAAAGCCAGCACCAGCCCTAAGGGTAATGAAAAGATCAGTGTAAGAATAAAAATCTGAAAGGTGGTCGCAAGACCACCTAACAGTTCCTTTGTAACATTAATAAAAAGTTCTTGATTAGCGGCAGGAAACATATGTGCTTCTCCTGTATATTAGTTTGCAGGTACGACAACAACCTGTGCGTTATTGCAGTATGCATTGGTACATTCCATGGATGAAGTAACCTCATCGGTAAGCGTCATGCCATTCCATACGGCATCAATGTTTTTGGAATCCAGCTCCATGATCTTATTATCCCAATCAATCTCTACGAACTGCACTTCAACACCTAATTTTTCTGCAACCAGCTTTGCCATATCGGCGTCAAATCCGATCCACTCACCGTTGTCATCTTTGTAATCCATGGGCTCGAAATCGGTAATACCAACGATCAGGTTTCCTTTACCCTGAATATAAGCTACATCACTGTCGTCTGCCTGTACAAAATCATCTGTACTCTGCTCTAACAGAGATTCCTGTACACCATAGGTAGTAGCGATCTCCTGCATCGTACCATCTGCATAGGCTTCTGCGAATACAGAGTTGATGTATGCAGCCAGGTCAGAACCTTTACGACAGCCTACGCCATATTTCTCGGAAGTCAGTTCATCGGTGTGGGTCAGATTGGGATAGCTGGTTCCCTCTCCAATCATGGCTCCTGCCATTAAAAGGTCTATGATTGCCTA
>USSP01000025.1 GCA_900557385.1 uncultured Lachnospiraceae bacterium | reverse complement strand
ATGGACAACTACGAACTGGGTATCGCCGTACAGAAAGTATACGACTTTATCTGGGATGAGTTCTGTGACTGGTACATTGAGATGGTAAAACCCCGTCTGTACAATACGGACGATACCGCAAGCCAGAATGCGGCTCTGTGGACATTGAAGAATGTGCTGTTAGACGCCCTGCGCTTGCTCCATCCCTACATGCCGTTCATCACCGAGGAAATTTTCTGCAATATGCAGTCCGAAGAGAAAACCATCATGCTGTCCCAGTGGCCTGTTTATGACGAGGCTTTTGCATTTGAGAAGGAAGAGCATGACATCGAGACCATCAAAGAGGCAGTCCGCGGTATCCGTAATATCCGCAGCGAGATGAATGTAGCACCCAGCCGGAAGGCAGCGGTCTATGTGGTAAGTACCGATGAGGCAGTTCGTAATACCTTCACGGAAGGTAAGCTGTTCTTTGCTTCCCTGGCTTACGCCTCAGAAGTACTGGTACAGGCAGACAAGACCGGCATTGCAGACGATGCTGTTTCTGTAGTGATTCCCGGTGCAACTCTTTATATTCCTTTCGCAGAACTGGTGGACATCAGCCAGGAGATTGAGCGTCTGGAAAAAGAGGAGAAGCGTCTTACCGGTGAGCTTGCCCGCGTCAACGGCATGTTAAATAATGAGCGATTCATGTCCAAAGCACCGGAAAGCAAGGTGGCAGAGGAACGCGGAAAACTGGAAAAATATACCCAGATGATGGAACAGGTCAAAGAGCGTCTGGCGCAGTTAAGATAATGGTGACTTATAAAGAAGCAGTTGCTTATTTGGAAGAGATTCCATTTTTTACAAAAAAGAACACGCCGGAGAAAACGGCAGAGTTTTATAAATATGTAACAAAACATCTGCCGCTTCCCCAGCAGACAAAGGTAATTCATGTGGCAGGCACAAACGGAAAAGGTTCCGTTTGTGCCTATTTGCAAGGCATTCTCATGGCAGCAGGCTGCACGACGGGAATGTTTATTTCCCCCCATCTGGTGGAAGTAAGGGAGCGGTTTCATATTGACAGGCGGCTGGTAAGCGAAGAAGATTTTGCGGCAGGCTATGAGAAAATCCGGAACCTGGTGGACACCTGGAGAGCAGAGCATGATCCGGAATACCACCCGGCTTATTTTGAGTTCCTGTTTTTCATGCTGTTTCCGATTTTACACAACCATCCGGTGGACTATCTGATTCTGGAGACGGGACTGGGAGGAAGGTTAGACGCAACCAACCAGATTCCCAATCCTGCCGTGTGTGTCATCACGAAGATTGGTCTTGACCACATGCAGTATCTGGGAAATACCATTCCGGAGATTGCCGGGGAGAAGGCAGGGATCATTAAGCCGGGAATTCCCGTGGTTTATCTGGACTCCAGACAACAGGCTTCGACAGTCATCCGTCAAAAAGCCTCGGAGCTTGGCGCAGCGGCATATTCCGTGTCGAAACAGGACTATGCAATTTTAAGTTTTGACCACAAAACCATTGCTTTTTCCTATACTTCTCGCTATTATGGTTATGTTGAAGTTCATCTTGATACCACGGCCTTTTACCAGATGGAGAATGCTTCGCTGGCAATAGAAACAATCGGCGTATTGGATCAGGGAGAACATATCACAAAGGAACAAATCCAACAGGGATTGTGGCAGACCCATTGGGAGGGTCGCATGGAAGAAATCCTGCCCGGTGTCATTTTGGACGGAGGGCATAATGAGGATGGAATCCAGGCATTTCTGGAGACGGTTCGACAGGACGGATGCAAGGGAAAACGTACGTTGCTTTTTGCCGCTGTTTCGGACAAGCGTGCCCGGCAGATGGTGGAGCTGCTGATGGAAGAGGATTTGTTTGCCCATGTCAGACTGGTTCCGTTAGAGACTACCAGGCGTATCGAGACGGATCAGCTGTTAATTTACACACAGGGGCATCGAGGGGAAAAGACAGATATCACTGCCGCACAGGATTTGCAGACCGCTTTTTTTGATGCGGTGACACACAGAAGCGAAGACGACAGAGTATATATTGTAGGTTCCTTGTATCTGGCAGGTCAGATTAAGGAATTGCTTTCACATGCGTGGAGAGAGATTACACATGATTGACTTTGAAGAAGAATTAAAGAAATTTCATCCCTCCCTGGAGGTAGAAGATGCCGAGGAGGCTATTTATAATCAGGATATGACGGATATGGCAGATCTGTTTGTGAAAATGGTAAAGGATGTGACCGTCGAGGAAGACATGCAGAAATAGGGAGTTTGGAATGATTTGTTATAATTGTGGATGCCAGCTTTCTGAGAAGGACTTCTGCACAAGCTGCGGCGCTGATGTGGCAATTTATAAGCGCATTCTGCAGATGTCTAATCGATTCTATAATGAAGGTCTGGAAAAAGCCAATGTCAGAGATCTGTCCGGGGCGATTAACTGCCTGCGCCAGAGTCTGAAATTTAATAAAAATAATATTGAAGCGAGAAACCTTCTGGGACTGGTTTATTTTGAAACCGGTGAGGTGGTGGCGGCTCTCAGTGAATGGGTGATCAGTAAAAACCTTCGCCCGGATAAAAACATTGCAGATGATTATATCAATGCCGTACAGTCCAATGCCACGAAGCTGGATAACATTAAACAGGCATGTAAAAAATACAACCAGGCACTGGTTTACTGCAGACAGGACAGCAGGGATCTGGCAGTCATCCAGTTGAAAAAGGTGCTGGCGTTAAATCCGAAATTTATCCGTGCCCATCACCTTCTTGCACTCCTTTATATGAATATGGAGGAGTGGGAAAAGGCCAGACGGGAGCTTTCCAAGTGTCAGGTGATCGACACAAACAATACGACCACCCTTCGTTATCTGAAGGAAGTGGACAAGATGCTGGCACCGGATGACGGAGCCAAGAGCAAAAAGAAGAAAAATATCGCCAAGGAGTCTGTGGAATACCGGAGTGGCAATGAGACGATCATACAGCCGATGAATGTGAAGGAACAGAAAAGTTCCTCCGCTATGGTAAACCTTTTGGTGGGACTTGCTATCGGGGTAGCCGTTGCATGCTTCTTAATTCTGCCGGCGCGAATTCAGTCCGCAAAGACAGCAATGACAGAACAGCTTCGGGTAGTCAGTGAACAGTCCGATTCCAAAACGGCTACCATCAATGATTTGGAAAGCCGGTTAAATGCCCTGCAGGCAGAGAGGGATTCCTTAAATGAAGAGGTTCAGGCATATCTGGGAGGCGATGGCTCTATGGAGACCATGGATCAGCTGCTGCTTGCCAGTGAATTGTATATGCAGGGACCGGGTGAGGATGGTGAAGTGGCGCAGATGCAGGCAATTGCAGAGCATCTCAAAAACATTACCAATCAGACGGATGTGACCAGTACCTCTGCGGCATTCCAGTCAGTTTACCAACTGATCTATGAGGATGTCTGTCCGAAGCTTGCCCAGGTATATTACAATGAAGGCTACGATGCTTATCGTAATGGGCACTATGCCGATGCCATCGAAAAGCTGAATCAGGCCTGGGAATATGACCAGACCAACGTAGATGCCCTTTACTACCTGGCAGGTTCTTATCGTAAGAACGGTGATACGGATCAGGCAAAGGAACTGTACAGTCAGTTAGTGGAATTATTCCCTGATTCGGATCGGACATCCAAGGCCAACCAGGCACTGCAGGAATTGGATTCCTGATTCATTTATAAAAACGAATAACAATACAGAACATACAAAAGAGAACACGAAAATTCCGTGTTCTCTTTTTTTGCCATTTTAACAGGAGGGAAACAGAATATGGAAATGGAATTACAGGATTATCAGGTAATCGATCATTGCCTGTGTGTGAAGCTGCCGGAGGAAATCGATCATCATCATGCGGAGGTGGTAAGCGAGATGACAGACCGCCAGATTTTACAGAATCAGGTAAACAATGTGGTATTCGATTTTGAAGCGACAAAGTTTATGGACAGTTCCGGTATCGGACTATTGATCGGCAGATATCGTAAGATCAGTTGTTTTGGTGGCAAGGTGTACTGCATTCATGTGGATCGCCAGATCAAACGGATGCTCTATCTGTCAGGAGTTTATCGGATTATTGAGATTCTGGAAAATTAGGAGGAACAGTCATGCAACAGACAATGGTACATAAGGCGAAAGAGAGAACGGAGAATTCCATGCGATTGGAATTTGATGCCCTATCAGAGAATGAAGGACTTGCCAGAATGGCAGTGGCAGCATTTGTGGCGGAACTGGATCCCACTCCGATGTGAAAACGGCTGTATCGGAGGCGGTGACCAATGCCATTATTCACGGCTATGAGGGGGAAATGGGCAAGGTCTGTGTAGAGTGTACGCTCCGGGGGGATGTGTTAAGTGTGACGGTGACGGATTATGGAGTGGGGATTGTGAATCTGGAACAAGCCATGCAGCCCCTTTTTACCACCAAGCCGGAACTGGAACGGTCCGGTATGGGGTTTGCCTTTATGGAAGCCTTTATGGATGATTTGGAGGTACAGTCCGTGCCCGGCAGAGGGACGACGGTACGGATGCAGAAGAAATGCGGCACAACGCCATGGGTGAAAGATGAGGAATGATCCATGGAGCAAAAGGCAGCAGAACTGAGTACAAGGATCGAGGCAGCACAGAACGGAGATAAAGAGGCGAGAGAAGCACTGATTAAAGAAAATATCGGACTGGTTCGACACATCGTCAAGCGATTTCTGGGGCGCGGCTATGATCCGGAGGATCTGTTTCAGATTGGCTGTATTGGGTTAATGAAAGCAATCGACAAGTTTGACACCTCCTACGAAGTCTGTTTCAGCACCTACGCCGTCCCTATGATACAGGGAGAAATGCGGCGGTTCCTGCGGGATGACGGGATGCTGAAGGTCAGCCGGACGCTGAAGGAGCAGGCATATCGAATCCGTCAGGCACGGGAGAAACTGGAGGGGGTGCTGGGACGTGAGCCGACCTTGCAGGAAATTGAGGCAGAAACGGGTTTAAACGGGGAAGAAATCGTCATGGCAATGGAAGCAGGCTGCCCGGTAGAATCCATTTACCGTTCTGTGTATCAGCCGGACAATGGTTCCGGAACCGGGGAAATCTATCTGATTGATCAGCTCGCCAGCACAACAGGCAGGGATGATGAAAAGGCAGCAGTACTGGATCATCTGCTGTTAAATCAGTTGTTGGAAAGCCTGGACAGACAGGAACGACAGTTGATCCATCTGCGGTATTTTGACAATAGGACACAGGTAGAGGTGGCAAGATTGTTCGGGATCAGCCAGGTACAGGTCAGCCGGATGGAGAAACGGATTTTACTGCAGATGCGGTCTAAATGTCAGCAATGTGAATAGAACTGGAAAAAGAAGCCATAATAACAGTAAAACTTTTGATAAAAAGGAGGCAGTTGTCATGGCTTCTCTTACTGTGTATCTCAAACTGGAAAAGAAAACACAGACAGAAAAGGAAGAAGTACTTTTAGCGGATGTGGGAAAGGTATTCTGCACGGATAAAGCGACACTGGCCAGAATAAAGGCAATCCGGGTTTATCGTTTCCGGGAGAACAGCGATAATCGGTGCGTAATCAGTGTTATGAAAATAATCGAGGAGATCCAGAAACTATATCCGGCGGCGGATGTACAGACTGTGGGAGAAGCAGAGTTTGTGCTGGAGCGGGTGAAGGTACCACGAAATAAAGGCGTCTGGGTTATCTGCAAGATTGTTGTGGTGGCGATGATCAGTTTTTTCGGTGCAGCTTTTACGATTATGGCATACCATAACGATATCGGACTGTCGGAACTGTTTTCCAGTGTTTACATGGTGTTTACCGGACGGGAAACCAGTGGGTTCACGGAATTGGAGATCGCCTATTCCATTGGACTTTGTGCAGGCATTATTGTTTTTTTCAATCATATCGGAGGACGCCGTCTTACGAAGGATCCTACACCTATTGAAGCGGAAATGTTCGATTATGAGGATACGGTGGAGAATACCCTGATCGACACTGCAAACAGGGAGGGCAAAACCATTGACGTGGATTAGCCGGATTGTGGTGGGAATTCTTGCTCTTGATGCAGGGATTCTGGTAAGCGGAGGGGTATTTTCCGTACTGCTGGCAGTGGGACTGATTCCCCGGTTTGCAGGAAAGACCCAGACAGCAGGGCATATCTGGCTTTATGAAAACATGGTTGTATTGGGAACCATCGTGGGCTGTCTGCTAAGCGTCTTTGAACCTTTTGTACAGATCGGAGCCTGGGCAGTGAGCCATCCCGGATTCTGGTACGATGTACTGGAGACAGTGACCTGGCTGCTATTGTTGCTTTATGGATTGTTTGCCGGAGTCTTTGTAGGGTGTCTGGCAATTGCCATTGCGGAAATGCTGGACTCCATTCCCATTATGACCAGACGTCTGGGGATCCGGCATGGTCTGGGAATCATGGTGATGGCACTGGCCTTTGGCAAACTTGCCGGTTCCCTTTTTTATTTCGGATATCACATTTATGAGTCCATTTTGTAAATAAGTTTCAATTCGCGATAAATCGCTTAGAAAGGATGAGGATCATATGGAGCAAAATCAGAAAAATTCCAAGGTAGCAGAGGAGCAGAAGAAACAGCAATACCAGCAGTATGTAAAAGAAGTGACCCCTATGCGGAATATTTGGTGGCAGATGTGCAAGGCTTTTGTGGTAGGCGGACTGATCTGTGTGCTGGGGCAGTTGATTCTAAATGTGGCAACCGGTAGCTTCGGACTGGATGATGAGACAGCAGCCGCCTGGTGTTCCATGCTGCTTGTCTTTTTAAGTGCCCTTTTTACGGGCCTGAATCTTTATCAGAAGCTGGGAACCTTTGCAGGTGCAGGGGCACTTGTGCCCATTACCGGGTTTGCCAATTCTGTGTGTGCCCCCGCAATAGAATTTCAAAAAGAGGGACAGGTTTTCGGTATCGGTGTCAAAATTTTTACCATTGCAGGTCCGGTCATTCTATATGGCATTTTTACCAGCTGGATTTTAGGATTTTTTTATTGGTTAGGCATTATCTTTAGAATTGTTTAACTTGTTATGCATTAAAGAACTTGCTATAATATTGTCAGTAAAGAATAGAAATTCTAAGCGTGAATGTAGCGCAGAAATGGGGTCATCATGAGGATACAAGACTTTACTGACATGGAACAATTTGAAGAGACTATGGCGAACTGGGCAGCGGCTACCGGACTGGCTACGGTTGCGGTAGGTGCGGATGGAGAGTATATTTCTAAATGCTACAATTTCACTGATTTCTGCATTAAGTACACCAGAGGAAGTGAGGAGGGTAAGAAGCGCTGTGAGAAGTGCGACAGGGAAGGATCAGGCGTGTACCCCTGTCATGCCGGACTGATTGACTTTGAAATCGATCTGATTGTAAACGGAGAGAAGGTTGGCTCCGTGATTGGTGGTCAGGTTCTTCCTGACAATCCGGATCCGGAGAAATTTAAAAAAGTAGCAAAAGAGATCGGGGTGAATGAGGACGAGTATCTGGAAGCTCTGCAAAAAGTAAATGTGCGCAGTAAGGAGCAGGTGATTGCTTCTGCCAATCTTTTAGGACAGACTCTGAATTATTTCATCAATGCGGAATATGATGCCAAAATGAATAAAAACAACAATCATCAGCTTTTACATCAACTCACGGAAGGCGTCATGCAGTGTGAGGAAAAGGTAAACGAGATTCAACAGGCCGCTTCACAGCTCAATGCGATTGAACGTAAGCAGAACATTCTGGCACTCAATGCCAGAATTGAGGCAGCCAGAGTGGGAGAAGCAGGTAAAGGCTTTGCTGTGGTTGCAGGAGAAGTGGGTGATCTGGCAAGAGATATCCGGGAATTAAATACTTCCATCGCAGAGACGGTGGGTGAGATTTCCAAGTTGATTCATACCATGACCAGGAATGACATACTGGAAGCCGATAAGTAGTAAAATAAAAGAAAAGGTTGAACAGAATAGGGCATCTACGAAAAGTAGGTGCCCTGTTTCTTCTATAAAAAGGGAAGATGAAAAAGAAATGGTTTGTGGCGGAGCTGTTTCTCCTTGTAGGAATTTTAATGGGGTGCAGTCAGCCTTTTGATACATATAGAGAAGACGAAACCACAGCAGAAACCACGGTAGAATCCGCAGCATGGGAGAGCATAGATACAGAAACATTCCGGGAAACGATACAAGGGGAAACAGAAACGGCAGAGGTGGCCGAATGTTTTTCCAGTATGGAGATTTTGCCGGAAGGGGAAATCTTTGAACGGATTAATGGCTGCTCGTATCAGGAAAATGACGATATCCCATTGGAGGAGCTTCGTTATGTGCAGGTGCTTTATTATGGATTTGACGGGGAAACCCATATGGGGGAACTGATCGTGAACCGGGAAATTGCAGAGGATGTTCTGGAAATTTTTCAGGAATTGTATGAGGCGCAGTACCCCATTGAGCGAATGGAACTGGTGGACAATTACGGAGGAGACGATGAGGCATCCATGGCAGCGAATAATACCTCTGCTTTTAATTATCGTACCATCAGCGGAACCTCCAGGCTGTCCAACCACAGCTATGGAAAAGCCATTGATTTAAATCCCTTTTATAATCCTTACGTGTATACATCAAAGGATGGACAGCTCCATTGTGAGCCTGCGGAGGCTGTGGAATACGAGGATCGAAGTAAAGATTTCCCGCACAAGATCGATCAGGAAGATCTGGCATGGAAGCTGTTTACTGCCCATGGATTTTCCTGGGGCGGAGACTGGAATACAAGAAAAGACTATCAGCATTTTGAAAAGATAGAATAACAAGGAGCATGATTCATGAAAAAAAGAAATTTAGTTTGGGCACTTCTATTATCTGTATCTCTGATGGCAACGGCCTGTGGGAGCCCTAAGCAGGACAAAGAGGCAGAGGATGTGGTGGTATCTGCAGAACAGGCAGTGACGGAGAGTACGCAGAGTACACAACAGACATCAACAGAACAGGAACCGGGAGCACCGGATACCGGTGTTTATATGGATGCATCCCAGAATGTGGAGGTACGCATTGAAGCACTGCTTTCGCAGATGACCCTGGAGGAGAAGGCAGCCCAGATGGTACAGCCGGAGCAGAACGGACTTACGCCGGAGGATGTGAAAAAATACGGAATCGGTTCTGTACTCAGCGGAGGTGGTTCGGCACCGGCATCCGGAAATACCATGGCTGATTGGGAGAACCGCATTAACGAACTGAAACAGGCAGCGGTAGAGAGCCGTCTGGGAATTCCGCTGCTTTATGGTGTGGACGCGGTACATGGAAACAATAATATTTATGGAACTACCGTATTTCCACACAATATCGGATTGGGGGCAGCCCATGACGAGCAACTGATGACGCAGATCGGAGAAGTAGTGGCAGAAGAGGTACGTGCTGCAGGCGTACAGTGGACATTTGCTCCCACACTGGGAAATGCCCAGAACGAACGGTGGGGACGCACCTACGAGTGCTTCAATGAGGACTCCGGAGAGGTGGCCAAACTGGGAGTAGCCTATATCCGTGGCCTGCAAGGAGAGAAGGGAACAGAAAACTATCTGGATGAAAATCATGTTCTCGCATGTGCCAAGCATTACATCGGAGAAGGCTATACGGAAGATGGCGTAAACCAGGGCAATGTGGATATGACGGCGGAGGAGTTTGATGCCCTTATGGACAGTGGCTTGTTAGACCCATACACAGCAGCACTGGATGAGGGCGTACTCACCGTGATGATCTCCTACAACAGTGTGGATGGCGTAAAATGTCATGAGAATAAACATCTGATTCAGGAAGTTTTAAAGTATCAACTGGGTTTCCGGGGATTCGTGGTCAGCGATTATAATGCGATTCAGCAGACCAGTGGAAAAAATTATAAGGAGCAGGTACGGCTTTCTCTGGACGCAGGCGTCGATTTGTTTATGGAGCCCTACACCTGGCAGGATTGTATGCAGGCAATCATAGACCTGGTGGAAAGTGGCGAAATTTCCATGGATCGAGTGGACGATGCGGTGAGCCGCATTCTGCGGGTAAAGTTTGAAGCAGGCATGTTTGAAGAAGAAATTGGCGGAACCCATGAGAAGGAACTGGGGGAACAGGTGGGAAGTGAAGACCACCGGGCTTTGGCCAGACAGGCCGTCCGGGAATCCCTGGTATTATTAAAAAATGATACCGTAAACGGAATCTCCGCGCTGGAGGCATTAAATCAGGCGAAGAATATACAGGTCTCTGGGCAGAAGGCTTACGATATGGGAGCCCAGTGTGGAGGATGGACCATCTCCTGGCAGGGACAAAACGGAAAAATCACAAAGGGAACCACGATTATCGAAGGAATTGCCGAGGTGACAGCCGATCGTGAACTGAAGCTGACCCACGATATTACCGGTGTAGTGAATGAAGAGGCAGATGCCCTGATGGTGGTCGTTGGAGAGGAGCCCTATGCAGAGTCTGACGGCGACAGAACAGCGACAAGTCTTGTATTTTCGGAAAAAGATCAGGAAGTATTAAAGAATGTCCGGGAATCTCTGGGGCAGCGTGAGAATCGTATTCCTGTGGTGGCAGTCATCGTAGCCGGCCGCCCCTTGGATCTGACGGAATATCTGGATCTGTTTGATGGTATTGTGATGGCGTGGCTGCCCGGAACAGAGGGGGCAGGCGTAGCCGATGTGTTATTTGGCGATTATGAGTTCCGAGGTACTCTGCCGGTAACCTGGTTAAAAGATATGGAGAAGCTGCCGTCTATTATGGAGGCGGATCTGAAAGGTACACAGGTTGATCCGCAGCTTGCACTTTATGAAAGAGGAACCGGACTGCATAAATAATAAAAAGCGATAGGAGGAAAATCCTCTCCTCGCCAATGGGTTCGGATTTTTCCTTCGGAAAAACAAGGAGGATTGCACGTGAAAAAAGTTGAAAGACCCAAGAAACCTCTTATTTTCTACTATCTGGTGGCTTTAGTGGTACTGATTCTGTTAAACACATTGTTGTTTCCCAGTGTGATAGGAAACCGGCGGGTGACATCAGTTGACTATGGCACTTTTTTAACCATGGTGGAGAATAAGCAAGTATCCAAGGTGGAATTAAATGGGGACACCATTTATTTCATCGACACCAACAAGGATGATCCACAATTTTATTCTACAACTACCTTTGAGGATCCGGATCTGGTAAACCGATTGGAGGATGCAGGCTGTGAATTCGGAAGAGTGGCAGAGAAAGAAATGAATCCGCTTCTGAACTTCTTCCTGGTATGGATTCTTCCGATTCTGATTTTCTGGGGATTAGGACAGCTGCTGTCCAATTATCTGATGAAAAAAATGGGTGGCGGAACCGGTGGAAATCCTTTCATGCAGTTCGGAAAGAGCAATGCCAAGGTGTATGTGGAATCCACTACCGGCATTACCTTTAACGATGTGGCAGGTGAGGATGAGGCCAAGGAACTGTTGACAGAAATCGTGGACTTTTTGCATAATCCGCAGAAATATCAGGAGATTGGAGCGGTATGTCCGAAGGGAGCTTTGTTAGTAGGCCCTCCCGGAACCGGTAAAACCCTGCTTGCCAAGGCAGTCGCCGGTGAAGCGGACGTTCCCTTCTTCTCCATTTCCGGTTCGGAATTCGTGGAAATGTTTGTAGGTATGGGTGCCTCTAAGGTACGTGATCTCTTTAAACAGGCAAATGAAAAAGCCCCTTGTATCGTCTTTATTGATGAGATTGATACCATTGGTAAAAAGCGTGACGGCGGACAGTACGGCGGCAACGACGAACGGGAACAGACCCTGAACCAGCTGCTGACCGAAATGGACGGCTTTGAGAGCAACAACGGCGTCATCATTCTGGCAGCCACCAACCGGCCGGAATC
>USSP01000024.1 GCA_900557385.1 uncultured Lachnospiraceae bacterium | reverse complement strand
AGAACTTCTGAAAGAAGTATCCGAGAAGCTGACCAAGATGCAGACAGCACTGGAAGCCCTGAAAAAGGCAGAAAAAGAAGCTGCTGCAATCGAGGATGCAAAACAGCAGGCATTCTTCTACAAGGATACCGTAAAGGAAATCATGGCACAGCTTCGTCAGCCTGCTGATGAACTGGAGATGATCGTAGATAAAGAGATGTGGCCTTTCCCTACCTACGGCGATCTCATGTTTGAAGTTTAGAAATTATCTTATATTTGTTCCTTCTTTTCATGTTTGTCCTATATAGAAAGCAGAGCCCATTGGGCTCTGCTTTCAGGCTTTTCAAAATTTTTTGAAAAATTTCAAAAAAAGACTTGCCAAATAAAAGAATATCACGTATAATCAATATCTGTTGAAGGGCTATCGCCAAACGGTAAGGCAACGGACTCTGACTCCGTCATTTCCAGGTTCGAATCCTGGTAGCCCTGCGAATAAAGACCTCGGAAAGAAACTTCCGAGGTCTTTTGTTATGAGTAGGGCTTGCCCTGGGAAGAAAGACCGTCTTCTTCCGAGGTCTTTTGCATATGAGTAGGGCTTGCCCCTCTCTTTCATTTCTTTCACACATTCCCCTCCTTTTATGGTAAAATATATGGCGGTAATGATTCTATTTGAAAATCCATTTGGAGGATACAGCAATGTACAGCTTTGACAGCAGGATCAGATACAGTGAGTGCGACAGCGAAGGTTTCCTGACTATGGAATCGCTGTTGGACTATTTTCAGGATTGTACCACGTTCCATTCCGAAGATCTGGGAGTGGGAACCGGTTATCTCAAAGAGAACCATAAAGCCTGGGTTTTGAATAACTGGCAGATTATTATGGACAGGCCGCCGAAAATCGGAGACCGGGTTAAAGTAGGAACCTTTGCATATGCGATGAAAGGTTTTCTGGGATATCGTAATTTTGTCCTGGATGCCCCGGATGGAACGCGGCTGGCCTATGCCAATTCGCTGTGGACCTATCTGGATACGGATCAGATGCGGCCTACCAGAGTACCGGAGGAGATGATTCAGCTTTATGGCATGGAACCCAAGCTGGAAATGGAATATGCTCCTCGTAAAATCGAAGCTCCCAAAGAGGGAGAACGAGGGGAAGAAATCCTTATTCATCCTTACCACCTGGACACCAATCACCATGTAAATAACGGTCAGTATATTCGCATGGCAGAAGTTTTTTTGCCGGAAACGTTCCAGGTACATGAATTACGGGCGGAATTTAAGAAAGCGGCACTGTTAGGAGATTTTATTTGTCCGGTTGCCACACAGGAGCCGGGAAGAGTGACCGTTGCCCTGAATGACAGGGACGGCAATCCTTATTGTATTATCCAGTTTTTATCGATTTCGAATCCTTATTGATTAAAAAAGAAAGGCACGATTACATTATGCTTCGTTTAGGAGAAAAACAGACCCTTGAGGTTGTAAAAATTGTAGATTTTGGCGTGTACCTGGCAGAATCCGCCAGGATAAATCCCGAAGAGAAGGTGTTACTTCCCATGAAACAGGTGCCTGCCGGCACAAAAATGGGAGATGCCATCACAGTTTTCCTTTATCGGGATTCTAGTGACCGTTTGATTGCCACTACCAGGACGCCTGGAATCGTCATCGGAGAACTTGCCAGACTGCGGGTGAAACAGGTTGGGAAAATCGGTGCGTTTCTGGATTGGGGGCTGGAGAAGGATTTGCTGTTACCCTTTAAGGAACAGATGGGAAAGGTGCGTCAGGGCGAGGAATGCCTGGTGAAACTTTATGTGGACAAAAGCAAACGCCTCTGTGCATCCATGAACATTTATCATGATTTAAAGACTGACAGTCCCTATCAGAAGGATGACAAGGTAACCGGTTTCGTCTATGAGGTCAACCCGGAGTACGGAGCATATGTGGCAGTAGATGATTGCTATAGTGCCATGATTCCCAGAAAAGAAATGTATGGTAATGTGCATACCGGACAAGTGATCGAGGCCAGAGTGGCAGAGGTGAAACCAGATGGTAAGCTTTCCTTAAGTGTGAGGGAAAAGGCTTATCTCCAGATCGGAGCCGATGCAGAGAAGGTTTGGCAGATGATCATGGAGTACGACGGCAGATTACCTTTTAATGATAAGGCGTCACCGGAAGTAATCCGCAGAGAAACTCAGATGAGTAAAAATGAATTCAAACGTGCTGTGGGAAATCTGCTGAAGAGTGGAAAAATTGAGATTACGGAGAAGGGAATTCATGCGAAATAAACATTTGGGATGGATGTTTCTGATTACCATACTGCTGCATATCGGACTGGTACTGGTGATGTCTTTTACACCCTTTGGAGAAAAGCTTTCCCTTGCAGGAAATTTCATTCTCAGTGAGGCCGTGATTGTTGTTCCGGCATTGGCCTTTTTGCTTCTGACAGGAAAAAAAGATGGCTGGAATCTTCCGGATCGATTGGGGTTTCACAAAATTAAGATTTCTTCGGCACTGATGCTGGTACTGTATGCATTTCTGCTGATTCCTCTGGCTACGTTGTGTAATGCGATTTCCATGTTGTTTGTGGAAAACCGTGTGGTTTCTATCAGCGGCGAAATCCTCAGCATAGGTTTGCCTGCAATGCTGTTCTTTACGGCGGTGAATGCTCCATTTTGCGAAGAACTGGTATTTCGTGGAGTAATCTATCGGACCTGCAGGAAGCAGAGTGGCGCATGGAAAGCGCTGTGGCTTTCAGCAATTCTCTTCGGACTTATGCATATGAACTTCAACCAGGCAGGCTATGCCATGGTGTTAGGCTTAGGGCTTGCCCTGGCGCTGGAGGCTACAGATAGTCTGTGGGGTTCCATGATCATTCATTTTGTCTTTAATGCCAGCAGTAGTCTGGAACTGTTTCTGATCAGCAGCCTGGCACCGGAGGTCTATGAAACCATGCAGGATGCAGAAATTTCCACCATGGAATTGCAGATGAGCATCGGTGTTTATCTGATGCTTGCCTGCGCAACTACAGCTCTGGCGGGATGTGTACTGGCTTGGATCTCCCAAAAAGAAGGACGGCAGACTCAGATGTATGCCATCTGGAGCAGTCGTAGACAGAACGTAGAGAAAGTAATCACCCTTCCGTTAGTGATTGGCGTGATTCTGGCTCTGGCGTATATGGCAATTGAGGTCGTAGTACAATGATTTTGTGTAAAACTTACAAAATCACTCACTTCTATTGCAATGAAGAGGACATTTTGCTATAATCAATCCCCGTAGGGTAGTTCAACAATGGGTTATCGAGCGTTCTATGGAAAGGGATACTTATTGCGGTATGCAGACAATCAATGTGTTAGGGGTAACACTGCGAAGCTATTCGCTTAAAGAGGCCTTGATTCAGACAGACTCTTTTCTTAAAAACGGTGCGTTGAATACGATTGTAAATCTGTCCGCTGATATGCTGGTGGAAGCCGGGAAGGATGAGGCTTACAAAGAATTCCTGGAAGAGGCGGATATGACCGTCTTGGATGACAAGGAGACACGTGCAGCGTTGGGACTGTCTTTGAAAGGGCATGGACAGGAGATGGAGACCGGAATCTATTTCCGGGAATTTATCCACAGAAATGTTCGAGAACACAATTCTTTTTATCTTTTGACAGAGACTGCAGAGCAGCTGCAGTACCTGAAACAGGAGATTGCAGCGGTAAGCCCCAGGGTACTTTATGCCGGGAATCATATATATACGGTGGGCGAAAAACTGGAAAATATTATGAATGATCTCAATGAGGCAGCCCCCAGTGTGATTCTTTCCGTACTCCCTTTTGAGGAGCAGTTCCGGTTTATGCGGGAAGGACGTAAATACCTGAATGCGGAGGTATGGTTTGCCCTCCAGCCAGAGGAGATTTTAAAGAAAAGACATGACACCTTGACCTATCGTCTACGAAGTAAACATAGTCAGAGAATGCTGACAAGGCAATTATTACAATATGAAAAAACAAGCACAGAGGTTTAAAACTTCTGTGCTTCTTTTTTATGTGCAGCGATGCGGCGCTTTAAAATTGTGACCTCCAGAGGCGTGAATAACAGATCACAAATGAAGGCGTGAGAAGCGGCAAGACGGATCTGCTCCATGCAGCCCTCACGGCACAGGACAATTACCGGAGTGGTTCCGAGAGGAAGCCTTCCCACAAACTCCAAAAGCTCCTTGCCCTGATCCTTTTCCTCTGAAATATCAATGAAAAGACCGGAAAGGTTGGAAATGGATCCGGAGAAAGCTTCCAACAGATCATTATAGGAAAAAGCCTGCCGGATTATTACGGAAGGATCACAGGCGAAATCCAGTATACTTAAAATATTGCGGGAGCCTGTCATCACCAGAAACGTACGAGCAAGGGTATTTTGACTGGTATCGGATATACCATATTCACGGTAACATCCTTTTCCGGCATGCTTGGATTCGTAAAGTGCTTCATCTGCTTTGGCAAAAAGAGAATCATAGCCTATGTCCTGTGGAGTTGAAAAGGCAAGACCGATGCTGACTGTCACATTATCCGGAATGGACAGATTCTCTTTAACGGCGATGGTGGCCAGTAACTCATCTATTTTACGATAAAGTGCTGCCCGGGATGAAACATTCTGGGCAAATACCACAAACTCATCTCCGCCGATTCTCCCCACGATTTCCGACCCGGAAAACTGGGTGGCGATAAGACTGGAAATAATTGAAATGGTGTGATCACCAACCGTGTGTCCGTACACATCGTTAATGGCCTTGAAATTGTCGATATCAAAAGCCAGAAGAGCATGCTGCTCATCGGGATGTTGGGACAGAATATTGGTGACATGATTGAGCGTTGTGGCTTTGTTGAAAAGCCCGGTCATCTCGTCCAACTCAGCTTTAATCAGGAATTTTACATATTTATCAATCAACGATTTAATACGTTGCTGTGATCTTAACAGATTCCTGATACGGGACAAAGCAGTCTCTTTATCGATGGGCTTCACCAGAAAATCATTTGCTCCCAGTTCGTAGGCCTTTGCCTGGATTTCATGGGTGTCGCTGGTGGTGAGAACGATAACGGGAATGTCCAGAAAATCCTGCATCTCCTGCCTACGCCGTAAAACCTCGAATCCGTCAAATTCGGGCATCACCAGGTCCAACAGAACCAGATCGATATTTGCTGCGTTTTCTTCAATTATGTGCATACATTCCCGACCGGAAACCGCTTCCAGCAGGTTGAAGTGCTCACTGAACAGTTCCCGTATCACAGTTCGTTGGAAACGGGAATCATCCACGATTAAAATAGTTTCTTTTGTAAGTTCCACAAGGTGTCTCCTTAGTAGGTATATCTATAGTACTACTGTACTATCTTACGGAAAAATTATCAAGGGTGTTTTGTGTTTTCCATATTTTGAGGCACTCAATGTGACGAAAGTAATGGATTGTTACTTTTTTTGCGTGGAGAAAGGAAACTTTTTACATAAATACATAAAAAATACACAAAATTCTTTCATTTGCAGGTAGATTTATTTGTGACTTTAGATTAAAATAGTAGGCGGGTGTAGAAAGAACAAAAATTAACACGAAAAATGCATTGTTCAACTTGCATAGAATGTTAAAGGAGCGGGAAAATATGATTTCAAATCAGATTTTACAAAACACAATCGAGGGGCTGAAAGCAATTGCAAGAGTGGAGCTGAGCGTAATGGACACAGACGGAAAGGAAGTGGCAGCCACTGCAGATATGGCTTCCTGTTCCTCCGCAGCGTTGGAGTTCGCAGCATCTCCTGCGGATTCCCAGGAAATCCAGGGATATCAGTATTTTAAGATTTATGACGAGCAACAGCTGGAGTACATATTAATCGCCGGTGGTATGGGTGAAGATGTTTATATGATCGGTAAAATGGTGGCTTTTCAGATCCAGAATCTGCTGACTGCCTATAAGGAACGTTTTGATAAGGATAATTTTATTAAGAATTTGCTGTTGGATAATCTGCTTCTGGTGGATATTTACAGCCGTGCCAAAAAGCTGCACATTCAGGCCGATGCAAAACGTGTGGTTATGATTATTGAATCCGATAATGGAAAGGATAATAACGCGCTGGAGATGATTCGTACCAATTTCGGCGTAGGAAACAAAGATTTTATCACAGCCGTGGATGAAAATAATGTCATCGTGGTTAAAGACTTGACAGATGGTGACAGCAACAAGGACATTGACAAAGCAGCAAAATCCTTTGTGACTTGTCTACAGAAGGACGGCTTTAAGAATGTAAGAGTGGCATATGGTACGACTGTGGGGGAGATCAAGGAAGTCAGCCGTTCTTATAAGGAAGCGAAAATGGGTCTTGATGTAGGTAAAATTTTCTTTGATGAAAGAGATGTCATTGCCTACAGTGAACTGGGTATTGGTCGTCTGATTTATCAGCTGCCCATTCCTCTTTGCAAAATGTTCATCCGTGAGATCTTCGGGGGAAAGAGCCCGGATGAATTCGATGAAGAAACGTTGATAACGATCAACAAATTCTTCGAAAACAGTCTCAATGTATCGGAGACCTCCAGACAATTGTTTATCCACAGAAATACGCTGGTATACCGTCTGGACAAGCTCCAGAAAAGCACAGGACTGGATCTACGTGTTTTTGAGGATGCCATTACGTTTAAGATTGCACTGATGGTTGTAAAATATATGAAATATATGGAATCATTTGAATATTAAGATGAAAAGGAACAGGTGAAAAAGTTTGGCAGTAAAAGATACAAAGCGTCGCAAGCGAAAAAAGGATGTGGACAGCAATGAGATCATTACGCTGGAAAATGTCAGCAAGGCTTATTCCACAGGTGCGCCTGCATTAAACGGAATTTCCCTTCATATCAATAGAGGAGAATTTGTTTTTATCGTGGGAGACAGCGGCTCCGGTAAATCCACTCTCATCAAGCTGCTGTTGCGTGAACTTACCCCCACGGAAGGGTCTATTCGGGTGATGGGATATGACCTCAACCGTATCAGACATCGCAAGATTCCGGAATTTCGCCGTAATATCGGTGTAGTGTTCCAGGATTTCCGTTTGTTAAAAGACCTTAATGTTTATGAGAATGTGGCATTTGCCCAGAGAATTGTAGAAGCCCCTGCAAAGGAAATCCGCAAAAATGTGCCGTCCATGCTGGCAACCGTGGGCTTAGCCGGCAAATATAAGGCGAAGCCGAAGCAGCTTTCCGGTGGTGAGCAGCAGCGTGTCGCCCTGGCAAGAGCACTGGTGAATCAGCCGGAGGTGCTGCTTGCCGATGAGCCTACCGGTAATCTGGATCCGAAAAACTCCTGGGAGATCATGAAACTCCTGGAGGAAATCAACGAGTGCGGAACCACGGTACTGGTAGTAACCCACAATAGAGAAATTGTCAATGAAATGAAGAAGCGTGTGGTGACCATGCGTAAGGGTGTCATTGTCAGCGACGAGAAAAACGGGGGATATATCGATGAAGAAGATTAGTACCTTGCTTTATACATGCAAGCAGGGATTTAAGAATATTTTCCGAAATAAATTATTTTCCCTTGCATCCATTGCCACCATTGCAGCGTGCCTGTTTCTGTTTGGACTGTTCTATTCCATCGTAACCAACTTCCAGAACATGGTGAGAAATGTAGAAAAAGGCGTGTGCGTCACGGTTTTCTTTGATGAAGGATTGGAAGAATCCCGTATTCAGGAGATTGGCGAGTTGATCTCCAAGCGGACAGAAGTTGCCAAGGTAGTCTACATTTCGGAAGAAGAAGCCTGGAACAGCTTTAAGCAGGATTATCTGGGAGAATATGCAGATGGATTTAAAGAGAATCCTTTGGTAGGATCCTCAAACTATCAGATTTATCTGAGTGATGTGTCCATGCAGGAAACTCTGGTGACTTATTTAGAGTCTATTCCCGGCATTCGCAAGATTAACCAGTCTGTCCTGCTGGCAAGCACCCTGACAGGTGCCAATGCCTTGATTGGTTATATTTCCGTGGGAATGATTGTGATTCTGCTGGCAGTATCCATTTTCCTGATCAGCAATACGGTTACCATCGGTATTTCTGTGCGTAAGGAAGAAATCAACATCATGAAATACATTGGTGCCACCGACTTTTTCGTGCGAGCACCCTTTGTCATTGAAGGAATTCTCATCGGTCTGATTGGAGCGGCAATCCCACTGGTAACACTGTATGTGATCTATGAAAAGGTTGTAGTCTATGTGATGGATCGCTTTTCCATGCTCAGTTCTATGCTGACCTTTATGCCGGTGCAGACCATTTTCCATACACTTACACCGGTTTCTTTAGCCATGGGTGTGGGAATCGGATTTTTGGGAAGCTTTATCACTGTGCGCAAGCACTTACGCGTGTAATGGAGTTGGGGAATGAAAAAGCGCAAACCGATTATTTGTGTGCTGCTGTGTCTGGGAATTGCTCTTTGCATTCCATCCCAGTCACGGGCACTATCTTTAAATGAAATTACCTCGGATTCCATTAAGGAAAAGGAAAGTCAGATTTCCAATGCACAGACAGAGAAACAATCTTTGCAGGCTAATTTATCCGATGTGAAAAAAATTAAAAAAGAACTGGAAGCCGTGAAAAATAACCTGTCCGCCTATGTCACCCAGCTTGATGGAGAGATGGAGCGGATACAGGAAAATATCGCAAGTCTGGAGACACAGATTGAAGAGAAAACCACACAGATCGTACAGACGGAGGCTCAGCTGAACGAAGCCATTGAAATAGAAAATGCCCAGTATGAGTCCATGAAAAAACGTATCAAATTTATGTATGAGAAAGGTGATGATTACTATCTGGAACTCCTTTTTTCGGCGGACAGTGTCCCGGATATGCTGAATAAGGCAGATTACATTGAGCAGCTTTCTGCCTATGACCGCAAGATGCTGGATCAGTATGTGGCGACTACCAAGTATGTGGAGTTATGTAAACAACAGCTGGAGACGGATAAGGAAGTGCTGGAAGAAGCCAAGGTAGATGTGGAGAAAGAGAAGGAAGCGGTGGAAGAACTGATCGGCGAGAAGGAACAGCAGATTAACAGCTACGCATACGATATCTCCAATAAAGAACAGGCAATCAAGGAATATGAGGCGGACATTGCCGAGCAGAATCAGATTATAAAAGATCTGGAGGCAGCAGTGGCAGCAGAACGACAGGCAATCTATGATGCAGAGCATCCGAAAATTACTTACGATGGTGGTGTGTTTGCATGGCCGGCGCCTTCTTATAAAAGGATTTCCGATGACTACGGAGAGCGGATTCACCCGATTCTGGGAACCAAACAGTTCCACAATGGTGTGGATATGGCGGCACCGGGTGGCAGCCCCATTCTGGCAGCTTACGATGGAGAGGTGGTAGCCGCATCCTACAGCTCTTCCATGGGAAATTATATTATGATCGACCATGGAAATACCCTGTATACCATTTATATGCATGCCTCCGCTCTCTATGTGAAAAAAGGAGATGTGGTCACTCGGGGACAGCAGATCGCTGCAGTGGGCTCTACCGGGAGATCCACCGGAAACCACTTGCATTTCAGCGTGCGTCTGAATGGAAGTTATGTAAGTCCCTGGAATTATCTGTCTAAATAACCGCCACGATGCGCTCAGCGTTTGAAAGATGCGCTTCAATAACTGCACAGTTTATATGGTATTTGAAGCTGGCATGATACAAGAAAGGAAACAATAGAAATTGGAAAACGAAAAACAGTCATCTTCATTTTTGAAAGGCCTCGTTGTGGGACTGTTTGCAGCACTGCTTATCTCGGTGCTGGCATTTGTCACAGTAAAGGTTTATTTGAATTATGTAAACCATAAGACGCAGACACAAGTCAGTATAGGTGGAGATTCCTCTGAATCACAGAAGTCCTCCACTTCAGTGGTAACGCAGAATGTCACCCGTAAAATGGAACTGATTGAGCAGGTCATTGATACCTACTATTATCAGGAGGATATCGACCAGGAGGAACTGGAAAACGGCATTTACCGTGGCATGGTGGAATCTTTGGGTGATCCTTATTCGGCTTACTATTCCGCAGAGGAACTGACGGAGATGACAGAATCCATACAGGGTATTTTCTATGGCATCGGAGCGACCTTAAGTCTGGACGAAGATACCGGCTTTGGTATTATCAAGGAAGTAATGTCGGGAACTCCTGCAGAAGAAGCAGGGCTTAAAGATGGCGACTTGATTTATAAGGTGGACGGAGAAAGCACCTACGGCATGGATTTACAGGAGATTGTCAGTCATGTGCGCGGCGAGGAAAATACCCAGGTGGTGCTGACCATCGTGCGGACTGGAGCGGATGATTATCTGGAAATCCCTATTACCCGCCGAAAAATAGAGGACAACACGGTCAACGCTACCATGTATGATAACAAGATTGGCTATATCCAGATTACGGAATTTGATGAGGTGACCACCAACCAGTTTAAGGAAAATCTGGAAATGCTTCAGGGAGACGGCATGGAGGCATTGATTTTGGACTTACGCTCCAATCCCGGAGGAAGTCTTTCTACCGTGGTGGATATTGCCGGCATGATTCTTCCCAAGGGACTGGTGGTTTACACCGAGGATAAAAACGGAAAACGGGAAGAATATTACAGTGATGGAAAGCATGAGCTGACCATTCCCATGGTGGTTCTGGTGAACGGTGCCAGTGCCAGTGCGTCGGAGATCTTGTCTGGTGCCATTAAAGACTACGGAATCGGTACCCTGATGGGAACCAAGACCTTCGGAAAAGGCATTGTACAGCGACCGATTACATTGAGTGACGGTTCCGCAGTAAAACTGACAGTCAGCAGTTATTACACGCCCAAGGGCAATAACATCCATGGCATCGGCATTGAGCCGGATGTGGAATGTATCTTTGATGCCAATGCTTATTATGATAATCGTTATGATAACCAGTTGGAGAAGGCAAGAGAATATCTTAGCGATAAGCTGGAAGTAGAGTATGTGGCACCGGATACAAAGCCGGTGGCAGAGGAAGAGTAAGAGTATCTTCTATTTGGATCCTGAATTATGAAATAAAAGTGCGAGCCTGTAAATGCCATGACAGCATTTACGGGCTTTTTACAATAGAACAAATGTTCACATAAATTCTGGACAATTTAAAATCATTGTGATACGATGACTATGTTTCAATATCTGGGTCAAACTTAATAAGTAAACCTGACAATAATCGTATCAGCTTATAGATAACATCAATTTGCACCATTGCACAGTTGGAGAAGCTATGGATCATTTTAAATTACATTCTGAATACCAGCCCACCGGTGACCAGCCCCAGGCTATCGCCGAACTGGTAGAGGGCTTTAAGAAGGGCAACCAGTTTCAGACTCTTCTCGGTGTTACCGGCTCCGGCAAAACCTTTACCATGGCCAATGTCATCGCGGCACTGAATAAGCCTACTTTAGTAATCGCACACAATAAGACGCTGGCGGGTCAGCTCTACGGGGAGTTCAAGGAATTTTTCCCGGAAAATGCGGTAGAATATTTCGTTTCCTATTATGACTATTACCAGCCGGAGGCTTATATTCCTTCCTCCGACACTTATATTGCCAAAGATTCTGCGATCAATGATGAAATTGATAAACTTCGCCTTTCTGCAACAGCGTCTTTGACAGAACGACGGGATGTGGTAGTTGTGGCATCTGTATCCTGCATCTATGGCTTTACATGGGTAGCAATAGAAAGCCTTGGTGGTAGTTCCTGCGTTAGCATTCAGTCCGTCGAAAAGGCGGTAAGGGTATGTAATCAGTTGACCGTTTGTGGCGGGAACATCTCCTGTCGGACGAATGGGGAACAGTGTTACACCTTGTCTTCCGTTTCCCATACTGATATCTGTGATAGTAAAATGAGACTTCGTAGCATCGTTTACTATATCGAAGCGTGCCACGGCGCGAGTGAGTGAAACATTCAGTCGCACGTAAGTTCCCATACTGTATTCGCGCAAGTCGGTGGGCTGACTGTTGGCACCGGACATGGGCAGCGGGGCAAGCAGGATATCAGCATTAAAGCCGGTGGAATTTAATAGCGAGGTATTCAGTTTAACGAAATCACTTTCAGTAGGTGTTCCGGGGCTCGTTACCATGTCTCCGGGTACGCTGGACTGTGGTTGCGAACTTTGTTGTAACGGGGTATAATTCGTGTATGTATTTCC
>USSP01000023.1 GCA_900557385.1 uncultured Lachnospiraceae bacterium | reverse complement strand
GGGATGTGGAAGAGGGCTGCAAAGGCTTATTGGCCTTTTTAGTTCCGCAGAAATAAAAATTTGGAATTAATGTGGAGGGAACATGAAGAAAGACAGAAAACAGAGACATTGGAGATGGAAAGGGATGCTCTGTGCAGGGCTGGCGACCGGATTATGTGCCTGTGGAGCACAAACTGTGGAAGAAGTAAAGGAAAGTTCGGTTGCGGTTGTGGAACAGGAGGAAACAGAATCCTTTGTCGATAAAATGGACCGCAGTGATGAGGGATATGAACTGGTCTGGCAGGATGAGTTTGAGGGTGACAGCCTGGATCTGACCAAGTGGAGTTACCAGTATGGAACCGGTGCAGAGTACGGTTTAGACGGCTGGGGAAATTCGGAAGAGGAATATTACACAGACAGACCGGAAAATGTGAGAGTGGAAGATGGAAAACTGATTCTGACGGCGATAAAAGAGGAGGAGGCCTACGAACAGAAACCCTATACTTCTGGGCGTATCCGGACCGTATCGGACGAGGAAACCTTGTTTGCCACTACATATGGACGGATTGAGGCACGGATTCGCATGCCGGAAGGCGAAGGAATCTGGCCGGCTTTCTGGATGCTTCCTGTTGATGAAACGATTTACGGAGGCTGGGCAGCATCCGGGGAAATTGATATTATGGAAGCAAAAGGCAGATTGCCCGGAGTAGCTGCTTACCAGAAATACATAAAAAAATTTGCGGAGAGCGGCTTGCCTGATGCAGATCACATGGATGACATTACCTTCTGGGGAGCAGTGACATATCTGTGTACCAGAAAGGGGGCAGATAAGACCATCTGTACCTCACTGATGAAAACCATCAGTACCATGGGAGAGCAGATTGCCTTAGATGCCAGAGATGGCACTTATCTTACCGCCAGTGAAGAGCCGGAGAAAATTCTGGATGATATGGAAATCATTGCGGTAATGAACCACATTATCACCAACCACGAATATGCAACGGTGTTGGAGAATCATTTGCACTATTTACTGGGGCGGAATACCGAAAATCAGGATTTACGACAGGAGATTTATCATGCTCCCAGAAAAATGGCAGGATATATACAGCTATTGGCGGCAGTCATTGCCACACAGTAGGAGCATATAGATAGATAAGATCGAATGAAGGAAGTGGAGGATCAGAAATGAACATTATTGTTTTGGCAGGAGGAATCAGCACGGAACGGGAGGTATCGTTAAGCTCCGGTTCCAATGTATATAAGGCATTGAAGAAAAAAGGCCACGACGTGGCAATGGTCGATGTTTACCTGGGAATCGAAGATGAGGAAATCGCAGCCAACCCCGCTCATATTTTCGAAATGGATAAAGACTGGGCGGCAGATGTTCAGGCAATCCGGGAGACGAATCCGGATATTGAGGCGGTGAAAGCTATGCGTCCGGATGGAGCGAAGAATTTCTTCGGCCCTAATGTCATCCGGGTCTGCCAGGCGGCAGATGTGGTGTTTATGGCGCTCCACGGACAGTATGGCGAGGATGGCAAAATTCAGGCCTGCTTCGATCTCATGGGCATCTGCTATACGGGAACCGATTGTGTCAGCTCTGCCATGGCCATGGATAAGGCAATCACCAAGGACTTGTTTCAGGTGTATCACATTCCGACCCCGCAGGGAATCCGCTTAAAAAAGAATCAGGAAGATCCTCACACCGTACCGTTTCCCTGTGTGGTAAAGGTTTGTACCGGTGGTTCCAGTGTAGGGGTATATATGGTTCACAACGAAGAAGAGTACCGGCAGGCAAAGAAAGATGCCTTTGGATATGGCGAGGAACTGGTCATTGAGCAATATATCAAGGGACGGGAGTTCTCTGTGGCGGTTATGGATGGTAAGGCAATGCCGGTAATTGAGATTGCACCTCTTCAGGGATTCTATGATTATAAGAATAAATACCAGGCAGGTTCTACGGTGGAAACCTGTCCCGCAGACCTGCCGGAGGATGTGGCAGCTGCCATGCAGCATGCCGCAGAGATGGCTTTCGAGGCACTTCGCCTGAAAAATTATGCCCGCATGGATTTTATGATGGACGAAAATTACCGGTTTTATTGTCTGGAAGCAAACACTCTGCCGGGTATGACCCCCACCTCCCTGATGCCTCAGGAGGCACAGGCAATGGGAATTGATTTCCCACAATTATGTGAAAATATCGTGCAGAGTGCATGGAGGAATAAATGAAACAGATGACATTACAACAGATTGCACAGGCATGTGGAGGGAAAATGGTGTGTCCCGAGGGACAGATCGTGCCGGACACCGAGGCAGCCTGCGTGGTCATTGATTCCCGTCAGATCGAAAAGAACGGCATTTTTATTGCCACCAGGGGGGAACGGGTGGATGGTCACAGCTTTATCCCACAGGTATTTGAAAAGGGTGCGCTGGGTGTAGTCTGTGAGGAATTGCCGGAAGTATTGCCGGGAGTATGCATACAGGTAGAAGATTCCTTCCGGGCATTACAGGACATTGCGGCTTATTACAGAGAACAGCTTACCATCCCTGTGGTGGGAATCACGGGAAGCGTGGGCAAGACCAGTACCAAGGAAATGATTGCCGGTGTGCTTTCGGAAAAATATACGGTATTGAAAACAGAGGGAAACTTCAATAATGAGATCGGCGTTCCTCTGATGATTTTAAAGATTCGACCGGAACACCAGATTGCGGTGCTGGAGATGGGGATTAATCATTTCGGAGAGATGCACAATCTGTCCCGGATGGCAAAACCTGACATCTGTGTCATGACCAATATCGGACAGTGCCATTTGGAATATCTGGGAACCAGAGACGGTATTTTAAAAGCCAAATCAGAGATTTTTGATTTTGCCAATCCGAAGGCACAGGTTATTGTCAATGGAGACGATGACAAATTACAGTTGTTGGGAACCGGTGCGGTGCCTTATTTGAAACCGGAAATGACACTTACCCATTTTGGAAAAGGAAAACAGAACGAATTTTATGCTGACGGGGTAACAATGAATGGACTCTTTGGCAGTTCCATGATGGTACATACCCCCGATGGAACCTTTCCCATGGAGGTAAAGCTGCCCGGCGAGCACCAGATTTATAATGCGCTTGCAGCAGCTGCGGTGGCATTAAAGCTGGGTATGACCCCGGAAGAAGTCGCGGCCGGAGCAGTAAAGGTTCAGGCGATAGGAGGACGCAGCCATCTGATTCAGACAGAGCGTTATGTGGTATTGGATGACTGTTACAATGCCAACCCTGTGTCCATGAAAGCGGCGGTAGAACTTCTCACCAATGCTACCGGACGGAAAGTGGCAATTCTGGGCGATATGTTTGAACTGGGAGAGAAGGAAGCAGAGCTTCATGCCGGAATCGGTACTTTCTGTGCGGAGCATGGAATCGATGTGCTGATCTGTGTGGGGACACTTTCTGCCAATATGGCACAGGCTGCCAGAGAAACGGGGGCTGCAGGGATGGAAGTCTATCACTTTGGGGAACTGGATTCGCTCCGGAAAGAACTTCCCGGACTGTTACAGCCGGGGGATAACATTCTCATCAAAGCTTCCCATGCCATGCACTTTGAAAAGTTAGTGGAAGATTTAACCCAAAACCCGTAAAGACAGAGGAGGAAACCATGCCGAAACGTTTGATTGATTGTACTGCCAGGGAACTGGCATCTTATAATAAAGCCGAGTTGTTACAGTCCATCACGGAGAGTGAGGGGCGGGTGCTGGCAACAGAAACCATTGGAACGGTGACACCTATGCTGGTGAATATCACCAATGCGGAGTTTGTCACTTCCTTAGGATCCGATTTGATTATGCTGAATGTCTTTGATGTGCAGCATCCCGTGATTAACGGACTGCCGGAGACTGTCCCGGAGGATACCATCCGTGAGGTAAAGCGTCTCACCGGAAGAATGGTGGCAATCAACCTGGAGCCTGCCGTGGTACAGGCGGACGGAGAGGTTTCCGTCTGGAGTCTCACCGAGGGAAGGCGTGCCACTGTGGAAAATGCGAAAAAGGCAGCAGATATGGGCGTGGACATGATTGTGCTCACCGGAAATCCCGGCGTGGGTGTGGACAACCAGGCAATCAACCAGGCACTGAAAAGCTTGAAAGAGGCAGTGGGAGACCGGGTGATTCTCACCGCCGGAAAGATGCACGCCTCCGGAATCCTGTCAGAGGCGGGAGAAAACATTATGACGGAGGAAGATGCGGAGGCGTTCATCCAGGCAGGAGCCGATGTGCTGCTACTGCCCGCACCGGGAACCGTACCTGGCTTTACCTTAGAGCATGCCACCGCTTTGATTAAAAAGGCACACGAAAAAGGTGTCCTTGCCATGACCACCATCGGAACCTCCCAGGAGGGTGCCGACGAGTCTACCATCCGCCAGATTGCCCTTATGTGCAAAATGGCAGGAGCGGACATCCACCACATCGGGGACAGTGGTTACATGGGTATGGCTTTGCCGGAAAATATCACCGCCTACAGCGTGGCAATCCGTGGCAAACGCCACACCTACCGCAGAATGGCAATGTCCTTAGAGCGGTAAAACAGGATGCACTCGTCGTCAATTGTTTCGGAGAGAGTTCTGCGTGAAATTTACCTGTCCGGTTTTGAATATGTAATTGAAAAGGCGAGACCTCTTGCAATTATGAGCAGTTACAATAAACTCAATGGTGTTCATACACCGAATAACTATGATTTGTGTATGAAAGCAGCCGAATGTATATTCATAAGGAATAAAGAAAATACAAATAATCGAAAACAATCAAAAAAACAATCGTATTTTTTTACGATTGTTTTTTGGTTGTTATTGCGTATAATAAAAGCAATAAAATTGGAAAGGACATCATAATATGCGTGAAACCCGAACATTGGAATTCAAAGAAAACGTTACCAATCCCTTTTTAAAAAAAGTCAGTGCCTTTTCAAATTACGATGGTGGAGAAATTCTTTTTGGGATTGATGATAGCGGGAATGTGAAAGGATTATCGGATGTAAAGCAATCCTGCCTGGATATTGAAAATAAAATCAACGACAGCATTTCCCCTCAACCCGATTATACCCTTGAGACACAAAAGGATAACACAATAAAACTTACCATAAAAAGTGGCACCCAGAAACCTTATTTGTATAAGTCAAAGGCGTACAAACGAAATGACACCGCTACAATCGAAGTAGATACGTTGGAACTTTCCAGGCTTATTCTGGAAGGAAAGAACGTAAGGTTTGAAGAACTTCCCTGTAAAGAGCAGGCGCTGACCTTTGAGATTTTGCGTCAGAAATTACAGGAAAATATTCAAATTGAATCCTTTAATCAGGACACTTTAAAGACGTTGAGCCTGTATAACAATGTGGATGGCTATACAAATGCGGCGGGACTTCTGGCGGATAAAAACCCGTTCCCCGGAATTGATATTGCCAGGTTCGGGGAAAACATCAGCGTGATTCAAAAGTCTGCTTATAGAAAAGATAAGATATGCGTGCCTTGTATAATAAAGGTAGCAAAACAGCAAAGAGCAGTGTATGTCATTAAGAATGTAAACAGGCTGTGGCTAAGTGGGAATCTGGTCAGGTATATCCCGATATCAATAACCTCATACAAATCAGCAATCTTTTTCATGTAACCGTAGATTATCTGGTAAGAGACCAGGATTGTACGGTCGCCTGCATCCAGGAGGAAAATGCCGACTTGCAGAAGTTAATAGAATTCCGGCTTGAGGCAAGTAGAAATACCTATGCTGGATGCAGTAATGAGACGGATTCCACCAGACAGGATTCTCATGATTATTCCTACAGGGATGGCTTGTATACATACCATGATACTTACGTGGGCGGAGAACGGTTCGCCGGTGAAGAGGCTATCTGGTACGATGAGAAATCTCAATATGCAATGAACTATATGGGACGGGTCTTAGGACAACAGTTTCGCATAGAGTTTTTAAAAGAGGCACTCCGTAGGGCAGACAAAGAAATGCCATACAGGGAACCGGAATACTACCAATCGGGAGAATATACTTATAAGTGCAAAGTGGCGAGTGATTTTACCTGGTTTCAAGGATATGAAGAAATCTATTGTAACAAGGAAAAGGTCTATGAATGTTATTTCCATGGGGGAACATTAAGGTAGTATCATTCCTCCGTTGCAGTGGGTTCCTCCACAGGTGTTTCCTCTGCCGGAATTTCCTCCGGTTCGGGGATTTCAGGCAAATCACCCTCTGCCTTGGCGCTGTTGGCGACGCCTTCCGGGTCATAGTTTTCACCTTCGTCACCATCCCAGAGAGAATCGTATTCCTTCTGTTTTTCCTTGATGGCAGCCATGGCTGCCTGCGCCTCTTTTGCTTTGGTATACATGTTGCTGTCATATTCCATCAGTTTCTTTTCATCGAGAATCGGAACCTTGTCCCCGGCACACATTCTTGCCACAGTGGTCATAATTTTTCCAACGGTAGCAGCCATTCCCGTTTCAGGGTCTGCCAGGGCACGGTCATTTTCTGCATTTGCAATATTGACCCACTGCTCCTTTAACCGGTCCAGAACACTTTCGTATTTGTTGAATTCTTCTTCCGCGGCTTTGTAGGAAAGTTCCAGTTCCGCCGCCTTTTTTGACCATTCTTCCTCACCGGAACGCTCCGCTTTCTCCTGCGCATCCTTCATATTCTGATAAATGTTTTTCTTTTGTTCCTGGAGCTGGTTGCGATATGCCTGATATTTGGGAATTGCCTCACCTAATCTCATTTGAAATCCTCCCTGATTTTGCCTTGTGACCAAAACCGTGTAAATCCGTTTGCACTTACTAACTATATCGGTTTTTGCAGGAAATTCTTAAGAAAAGAATAGCAGCAGACTTACATTAACAATTCTGAACTTAACATTTTTGAAACAATTCTTGCTAGTACATAAAGGTGGAAATTTGTGTATTAACCCTGTTTTATGCTATAATAAGAAAGTAAAAACCGACAGTTGTGGAGGAGATTTTGTATGAAAAAATGGATGAAAGGGATAGTAAGCATATTGCTGACTGTAAGTTTCCTATTGATAACGATGAGTTTTATCCTTGAGAATACAGTCGTAAAAACTTTTTCACAAGAAATATTGTCAAAAAAAGTATCGGGTTATTTTCTGGATGAAGTTATTTACGATGTGGATATCGACCATTTACAAAAAATAGAAGACAACATCAGAAATAGCCGATATACGGATAAAATAACAGCAAAATTTATACAAACCATAGTGGAAAATGTGGGATATGACAAAGATGTAGAATTTGATGTATCAGAAGAAATAGATGCTCTGGTTCTGGAAAATATGCCCCAAGAATTTTATAACGAAAAAGGAAAGGCCACGAAGGAGTATTTGAATGAGAATATTGGAACCATTGAAAAAAATTTAGAAGAAAATCTTGTTCGTGCATTTGGCAAGCAATATCTTACCATTTTGAAACTATACGATGTATTAACGAGTATTTGTCTTCGAGTGGCGATGATACTAATTTGCATTGTAACGATTATCGTGTCAGTAAGAACAGAAAAAGCTAATGCACTGGAAATCTTTCAAACAAGCAGTATCGTTACAATGACAGTTACACTCTTAGCATTTATCATCATAAAATTACTTTCCAATGTGATTGACCAAAGATTGGCAGGCGGGTGGCTGAGCAGGATCAATTTGAACTTAATGATTCTATTTATTGTTCTGGAAGGTGTGATCAGTTTAGCGTTATTTCTCATAAGAAAAAACCGGAATATAGTAATGGATAATATTTGAATGAAATAGATGGCTTTGGACTCGGTGGAATAAGGAGCATGAATTATGTGTTTGATATGCGACAGAATTGAAATGATAAAAAATGGGACGAATCCATATTTTGTAAAGGAATTGGAGACGTGGACCAGAAAAAATGAAGGCGAAATTATTGGTAGAATTAGAAAAGTTATTGTAATACGGCTTCCGGCTTGTAGAACCGACGAAAGCATGAACTGTAAGTTTACATAATTCTGATTTTTGCCTATAAGCTGTGATAAAAGCCATGTCTTATAGGTATAATTTCGAGAGCATATCGCAACTTCAACCTATAGGACTCGCCAGGAACTTGCCCTTATGGGTAAAATTCACTGGAAAAATTGACAGTGGAGGCTCAAAAGCCTTTTCATAGACATATAAGAGCTGCTAAATGAATTTCCTTATAGGTAGTGCCTCAATGCACAAGGCTTTAAAGCACCTATAAGAGTCATAGAAAGTGGTGATTTATGGGTTATCATCAATTTTAGAAGTGGGATAGTTAAAAAAATCGGAGCATAAAAGGAGATATACATTATGAATATAGGATTTTGGTCATGTATCGTTTTAGCTATTCCATTTGCGGTGCTGGGTGTGCTGTTTACAGTATTTAAAGAAAAAGCTGCTAAATTTATTTCTGGTTTTAACTCGCTGTCAAAGGAAGAACAGGCACTATACGATAAAACATGTATTTCCAGGGATATGAGAAATCAGTGTTTTACATGGGCTGCCATCATGATAGCCGGTGCAGTCTTGTCCTATTTTATAACGCCGTATCTGGCTATTCCAACTTATATTATTTGGCTGATTTTATTTTTCAGAAATGTCCATTTTGACACCCACAAAGCATTTGGAAAATATTTATTAAAGTAAGTTTACAGAGGAGACAGGAAAATTATGGAAACCGTATACATAGCTGGCGGATGCCTTTGGGGCGTGCAGCATTTCTTTGACAGTGTACCTGGGGTACTCACAACAGAGGCTGGCAGAGCCAATGGAAAAACCGATTCCCTGGACAGCCCTTATGATGGATATGCAGAATGCGTGAAGGTGGTTTTTGATGAAAAGGCTACCAACATTTCTAATCTGATGGAGCAGTTGTTTGAAATCATCGACCCTTATAGCCTGAACAAACAGGGAGTTGATGTGGGCGAGAAGTACAGAACCGGCATATACAGCACTTCTGAAAAGCATCTGGAAGAGGCAAAAGCCTTTATTGACCGGCGGGTCGACAGGGATAAAATTGTAGTGGAAGTGCTGCCGCTGACAAATTATGTCAGAAGTGCCGAGGAACACCAGCATCATCTGGAAAGATACCCGGAGGATTGCAGTTACTGCCATATCCCGGATGCAATACTAAATAAGTACAGATAAATTCAACGGAATTTAGAATTCATAATCTGACGAATCGAAATGGAGGTAGGGACAATGTTCTGCGTTATTTTTGATTTAATGATGGCAGTTATTATGTTTTTGTTTGGAGTATGGTTTTATAAATCAGAAGGGGAAGCTGCGAAATTTCTGTCTGGCTACAATATGAAATCCGAAGAAGAACGGAAAAAATATGATGAAAATGCCATGTGTAAGGCATACGGCAAAAGAATGATGTTTATGTCAGTACCGTTTATCCTGGGAACTATTGTAGATATCCAGCATGAAGGAATAGGATGCCTGATAGCATGGACGCTATGGTTTGTTATGTTTGTTTTATTGCTTATTGACAGACACAAAAGAGAGGATTTATCTTAATGTGAAAGAGTTTTTTATTGACAGTTTACCAGCATCGAAAGGCACAAAGATGGAATATAACGAAAAAATCGTATTGAAAAACGGGCAGGACTGCATCATACGAAATGCGACATACGAAGATGGTTCGGAAATGTCGGAGTTGTTTGCAGTGACCCACAGTGAGTCGGACTACTTGCGCTCCTATCCAGAGGAGCATAACTTTGATGCGAAAGCGGAGAGTGAATTCCTTCAGAAAAGAGCCGAGAGTGATAGGGAAGTCATGCTGTTGGCTGTGGTAGATGGAAAAATCGTCGCAACGGCAGGTGTTTCTGCTCTGGGGAATAAATATAAAATCAGGCACCGCGCAGAGTTTGGTATCGATGTGGTCAAGTCGTACTGGGGACTTGGCATCGGCAAAAGGATGATGAAAGCCTGCGTGCAGTGTGCAAAAGATGCCGGATATCAACAATTAGAACTGGAGGTTGTCGCGGACAACCAGAGAGCAATCCAGATGTATCAAAGTATTGGATTTGTGGAATTTGGATGTAACCCCTTGGGATTTATTTCCAGGTATTCCGGTGCCCAGGAACTGGTGTATATGAGACTGGTATTATAAGTTTTTAAATGTAGAGGAATTCCTCTGCATTTAAAATGCCCCGCTTACACAAGCGGGGCATTTTTTGTATAGGTGTCAATGATAATCTGGCGGACGGTATCCGGCAGATTTTTCTTTGCCTCCCGGTCTAAGTCCTTCACATAGATAGGATCGCCGTACTCCACGATAACGTGGGTCTTTTTTATCCAAGGGAAGTGGTCCTCCAGGACGGCACCGGTATTGTTGATAGATATGGGAACGATGGGACAGCCGGATTTCTCCGCCAGCTTGAAACTTCCGGCATGGAAGGGAAGAAATTCACCTTCCTTCTTACTGCGGGTTCCTTCCGGGAAAATAATAAGGGAAATGCCGCTTTTCATCATGTCGATTCCCTGTAAAATAGTCTGCAATCCGGCTTTGATATCTTTACGGTCAAGGAAAAGACAATGGAGATTTTTCATCCAGGTACGGAGCAGAGGCACTTTTAACAGTTCAATCTTGGAAACAAAGCCGGTCAGTCCTACCACCAGAGGATACGTGACGACCGTGTCAAAGATGCTGCGGTGGTTGCCCACATAGAGAACGGCGGTGTCCCTGGGGATGCGTTCATGACCGATGACAGTTACCTTCACACCGGAACAGAAGGCAACCACCCGGAATGCCCAGTTTACATAAGCCAGGCAGGAACGGTCTTTCACATCCGGCCATTTTTTCCCAATCAGCCATTCCACGAAAGCCACCGGAATGGATAGAATTAAGTACAACACCACGAAGGCGGCGGTGATAATCAGACGAATCATATAAGTTCTCCTCTTTAATTATTCTATACAAATTGTACTCGAATTTGATATAATACTCAATAGAAATTTAGGAGCAGTAGGTATACTGCATCTACTCCCGCCATAGATTACTATAAAAGAAACTGTATTGAATCAAGGCGTGTTCACAAATGTGTTTACTCCAGCTCCAATATCATATTTTGTGCAAAGCCTTATTCAGTCTCTAGGAGTATCTATGGCAAAAAAATGGAAACAGCACTGGAATAGGAAACAACTGCTCCCCATCGCTCTGCTGGCTGGAATGATTCTGGCTTTGACGGGATGTACCATGCCGGGAAGTGGAGAGACAAAGCGGGAACAGGTGGATTTCACCGTGGTCAATGAGGAACGCCTCCCGGAAGAACTGGCACAGCTTTTGGAGGGGAAAAAGACGGAACCTTTCAAACTAACCTACACGGATGGCAGCTTTCTCTACCTTTGCATCGGTTACGGCGAGCAGGAAACCGGTGGTTACAGCGTCAGTGTGAAGGAATTAAGCCGGGCAGAGGGCATGGTTTATGTGAATACTCTGCTGGTAGGTCCTGAAACTGTACCGGAAGAGGGCAGTGCACCCTCCTATCCCATGATTGTGCTGAAAATTGAAAATCGAGACGAGCAAATCAATTTTCTATAAAATGACACTTATGTCACATTAAATGTGTGACATAGAAAGGGAGAACCGTACCCATGATAAAAATAAAAAATGGCAGGGTGATTACCCCTGTCAAAGGAACCAAAGACATCCTGGATGCGCAGATGGATGTCTATATCGCTGAGCCTGGTGAGCCAAGGGCAGGGCGCATTGTGGGATTGAATCCTACAGAAATCCCAACCGATTCTATTACCAGAGAGATTGACGCCACAGGGCTTCTGGTTTTCCCCGGATTGGTGGATGTCCATGTCCACTTCCGTGACCCTGGTTTTACCTATAAAGAGGACATTGAGACCGGAGCGAAGGCAGCAGCCAAAGGCGGTGTTACCACCGTGGTGCTGATGGCAAATACCAAGCCTGCCGTGGATAATGAGGAGACGCTGGACTATGTACTGCAAAAGGGGCGTACCACTGACATTCATGTGGAAACTTGTGTCAATGTCACCAAAGGCATGAAGGGACAGGAACTGGTGGATGTGGAAAAGCTTCTTGCCAAAGGTGCAGTGGGCATTACGGACGATGGAGTGCCGATTCTGGATGCAGCACTTGCCCGGAAGGCCATGGAGCTGTCTGCCAAATATGACATTCCTGTCAGCTTTCACGAGGAAGATCCCTCTTACATCGAAAACAATGGTATCAACCATGGAAAGGCATCAGAGCACTTCGGCATCGGCGGTTCGGACCGTCAGGCGGAGATTTCCATGGTGAAACGGGATTTGGAGATTGCGCTGGAGACCGGAGCGATTATGGATGTCCAACATATCAGCAGTAAAGAGGCGGTGGAACTGGTGCGTCAGGCGAAGAAACGTCCCGGCGGAGAAAACATCCATGCGGAGGCAACACCTA
>USSP01000022.1 GCA_900557385.1 uncultured Lachnospiraceae bacterium | reverse complement strand
CTGTTGGCATCTGCCTTGTTTTTCATGATGTACATGCAGCTGGAGCGGGGCTTGCCGTTGTTTGGCGTGGAAATTCCGTTACTGGATCAGTATACCGACAGAATTCAGGATTTGCTCCAGATGCTGGTGGCACTCAATGGTGCGTTGATTTGCTTTAAACTGGCAGAGCTGATTTTAAAGGGTCCCAATCCCTCCATTGAGTATCTGGAAAGTGACGGCACGGCATTGGTGAAGAAAAGCCGGAACCGGGTGCATGGTTTTTTCCTGGATTGCAGTCGTTATTCTTTGCAGCTATATCTGCTGGATGGTTATGCGCTGGTGGTAACCAGGACAATCCTGGTGTCCGCACTGGGAATCACCAATCCCTGGATTTTGATTTTGGGCAATTTTATCCTGGATACGGGAATTTGTCTGGTCTTATCGAAGTATGTGATTGATAAAGTGAAAGTATTCCGCATGTTGTGCGGTTTGGCTTAAGAGAATAGCATTAGAGGAAAAATAAGAAAGTATAGAGAGTAAAGAGAAAATGAAGAAACTGATGGAACAGATTTTAAAATTCGGCGTGGTAGGTGTGGTCTGCTTTTTCATCGACTATCTGGTGGGTCTGCTTACCATGAATATCCTGCTGAAAGCCTTAGGAGAAAGCTTTTTTACCCAGGCATCCATGATCGGCTCCGTGCTTGGATTTGTGATTTCCGTGATTGTGAACTACATTCTCAGCTTTAAATTTGTTTTTGCGCGGAAAGCGGACATGAACCGCAAGACGGAATTTGTGATTTTTGTCATCTTAAGTCTTATTGGTATGGGCTTAAATTCCCTGATTATCTGGGTATTTGTAGAGCCTGTCTTTAATAGCTGGGCATGGGTGAGAAGCTTCGGCTACAGTCTGGTGTATACCGGGGCTAAGATCATCGCCACCGCGATTGTGATGGTTTATAATTTTGTGACACGTAAGATTTTCCTGGAGAAGCACGATTAAAAGCGGAGGTGCTTATGGCGATTGTAAAATTGTTGTACTGGTTGCTCCTGTTACCCTTTTTGTTAGGACTGTTTCCGTTAGCCGGCATGCCCAGGGAAAAACGGACGCCGGGGGTACAATATCTGTCCGGCTTCTTTGTGATGCTTGCTGTATTTCAGCTTTTTGCGGTTCCGTTGGTGCTTCGGGAAGCGGATATTTCCGTGTTAGAAATATTGAATCTGATTGTGACTTCTTTGCTGGCGGTGGGAGCAGTTGCCCTTTTCCTGCGCAGCTTGCGGAAAAAAGCCTGGTCCATATCTCTGATTCGTGGAGCCAGGAAGGACATGAGCCGCAGTACGTTGGTTTTTACCATTCTTTACTGGTGTATTTTTTTCGGGCTTCTGGCGTTTCAGCTTTATATGGCTGTGACCCGCGCGTCCTTTGACGGAGATGATGCTTACTATGTGGCACAGTCTGTGATGGCAGACCAGAACGGCTCCATGTACGAGGTGGATCCTTACACCGGCGCAGCGGCACGGTTTGATGCCAGACATGCAACCGCTACGGTGACCATGTGGATTGCAGTGCTTGCCCGGATGACAGGCATCCACGCTACCATTCTTTCCCATACGGTTCTGCCGTTAGTGATTCTGCCTTTGGTTTATCTGATCTATCTGCAGATCGGAAAGGTGCTGTGCCGGAAAAAGCGGATGCTGCCCATCTTTATGATTCTCATGGCGCTTTTACAGATGTTTGGTTATGTGTCTCTTTATACGAAGGAAACCTTCCTTATGACCAGGACCTGGCAGGGAAAAGCAATGGCGGGAAATCTGGTATTTCCGGCAATTCTCTGGATTTTATTGTATTTTGCCCAGACCATTCCCGTAAAGAAAAAGGAAGAGGTTCTGGAGGATCGGGAAACCATGCCACTGCGGTGGGGCTATTGGATGTTGCTCTTATGCATCAATACCTTTTCAGCCATGTGTTCTTCCCTGGCGGCTTTTCTGGCAGCGTTAATGATTGCGGCGTTTGGACTGGTGCTTTCCCTCCAGAAACGAAATCTGAAATTGCTGTTCCAACTGGCGCTGAGTTGTGTGCCCTGTGTGATTTACATGGGACTTTACATTATTTTGCGATAGAAATGAGGTAAACGTCGATGTGGGATTTTCAACCGATTATTGACATCTGGAAGGCGTATGCCGGAACGGGTTCCCTATTGGTGCTGTTTCTTCTGTCCCTCTTTTATATATGGAAGAAAGAGGAACGAAAAGACATCCGTGGACTGATGGTCTGGGGATCCGTACTCATTGCAGCGGGTTTTTCCTGTCCTTTATTCCGGAAAATTTTCGTGCGGTTATTGGATTCGGAAACCTATTATCGGGTTCTTTGGATTTTACCTATGGGCGTGTCCATTGCCTATGCGGGAATGTTGTTGCTGCGAAGGGACAAGGATGTGCCGGGGGGAGAGGACACCACAGATAAAAACGTCGAAAAGACGATGATATTTCAGAGAAATCCCAGACCCTGGGTGCAGCCCGTAGGTCTGTTAGTGCTGGCAGCAGTGGTGGCACTGTCCGGAAGTCTGGTATACAAAAGCACATACATTTCCAAGGCAGAGAATGCCTATCATATTCCCCAGGTAGTGGTGGAAATCTGCGATACGATTTTGCCGGAGACAACGGAAGAAACAGATACTTCAGAGCAAGCTGCTTCCGACGGCAAGGTGATGGCGGTATTTCCTTCGGAACTGATTCATTTCATCCGGCAGTATTCTTCGGATGTGATGATGCCCTACGGCAGGGAGATGTTGGTGGAACGTTGGGGAAATGAGCGGGAATTGTTTGACCTCATGGAGGCGGATACCTATGATGTGGAATGGGTGGCAGACAAGGCAATCCAGAACTACTGCCGGTATGTGATTTTAAACAGCTATAAGCCTAAGACAGAACCCATGGAAAACTATGAATATCAATTAGTGCAGGTGGTAGGCCCTTACGAAATCTACATGGATACCCGGTTTTAATTTGATTTACGCTTCCTCGGATGCAGGAAAGCATCTAAGGAATGCCGAGGAAAGGATACAAACGTACCAGGCGCATACAACATGCGCAGAAATGGAGAAGAAATGGAACAGTTAAACACCAGTTACAAGTATTTGATTTCAGGAGGCGCCGGATTTATCGGCTTTCATACCTCCAAAGCACTGCTGGAGCAGGGAGCAACGGTAGTGGGCTTTGACAATATGAACGATTATTATGAGGTTTCCTTAAAGGAAGCACGGCTGACGATCTTAAAGCAGTACCCCAACTACAAATTTATCAAGGCAGATCTGGCAGATAAAGAGGCGGTCTTTCATATTTTCGAGACAGAGAAGCCGGATGTAGTGGTCAATCTGGGGGCACAGGCCGGCGTGCGCTACAGTATTGAGAATCCGGATGCTTATATGCAGTCCAATATGATGGGCTTTTACCATATTTTGGAGGCATGCAGACATTATCCGGTGAAGCATCTGGTTTTTGCTTCCTCCAGTTCCGTGTATGGCGGTAATGATAAGGTGCCTTTTTCCACAGAGGATCAGGTGGATCAGCCGGTTTCTCTTTATGCAGCAACCAAAAAATCCAATGAGCTGATGGCTTATGCCTACAGTAAGCTTTATAAAATCAAGCTGACCGGATTGCGGTTCTTTACCGTTTACGGACCTTACGGCAGACCGGACATGGCATATTTCAGCTTTACGAAAAAAATCCTGGCAGGACAGCCTATCCATATTTTCAATAATGGGGATATGTATCGTGATTTCACCTATATCGATGACATTGTGAAGGGGATTTTAAACATTCTCTGCAATCCACCGAAAGAGGACAGGAAGGGTGCTTTTTACAAGATTTACAACATCGGAAATAACCAGCCGGAGAAGCTGATGACCTTCATTGAAACCCTGGAGAAATGTCTGGGGCAGGAGGCAAAGAAGGAGTTTTTCCCCATGCAGCCCGGCGATGTGTACCAGACCTATGCGGATGTCAGTGATTTGATCCGTGACTTTGATTTTAAACCCTCCACCAGCATTGAAGAGGGGCTGACGAAGTTTGTGGAATGGTATCGGGAATATTATAAATAGGAAATGGTATGGAAAATCTGATTTTTCTCACCCTCTCGCTCACCCGTGGCGGTGCGGAGAGGGTGATCTGCAATATGTGTAATGAATATTTTGCGAAGCACTATCATGTGACGATCATCAGTCTGATGGCAGCGAAGCCGGAATATGAGTTGGATTCCTCGATTCGTCTGCTCACCATCGACACCGAGGAGGAACAATATCAGCAGAATATGCTGGTGCGTTTTCCCAGGCGCCGCAGGGCTTTGGCAAAGGTACTGCGGGAGCTGCAGAAAGACGGACAGACGAAGGCGTTGATCAGCTTTCTGCCGGAACCGAATTTTCTTGCCTGCAGTTTGAAAGGAAAATGCCCTTTCCCGGTTATCATTAGTGTCCGTAATGATCCGGTGAAGGAGTATGCCGGCACCTTTCGGCAAACCATGATGCGGCTGTTTTACCCCAAGGCATCCGCCTATGTGTTCCAGACCCGGATGGCCAGGGATTATTTTAAGTTTTCCACACATATCATGGAAAACAGCACAGTTATCCCCAATCCCATCGCCAGAGACTTCTTGAATCTTGCGCCGGCAGAAAAAAGAAACCGGGAAATTGTGGCAGTTGGGCGGCTGGAAAAACAGAAAAATCCTATGCTTTTGCTGCATGCCTTTGAGAAAGTAAGGAAAAAGCATCCGGAGTATCAACTGGTGTTCTACGGAGAGGGAAGCCTGCGGAAGGAACTGGAGCAGGAAATCCGGACAAAGGGACTTACCCAGGCAGTACAGCTGCAGGGAAACACCTCGGATGTGAAAGGAGCAATCCGGGAAGCAGTGCTTTTTGTCCTGGCTTCCGATTATGAAGGAATGCCCAACGCCCTGATGGAGGCAATGGCACTGGGGCTTCCCTGCATTTCCACGGATTGTCCCTGCGGAGGCTCAGCTTTTTTGATTCGTGATGGGGAGAATGGCTGGCTGGTGCCTGTGGGAGAGGAAGAGGCACTGGCGCAGCAGATGTGCGAGGTTTTGGAGAATCCGGAAAAAGCCCGGGAAGCAGGATGTGCGGCACAGGAGATTACGAAGCAGTTAAACCCGGATGTCATTTACCGGACATGGGATGAGATGCTTCAGTTATGTTTTAAGGGCTATGGGCAGAGGAAATGATTTGGGAGATTTTGATGGCAGAGCAGTGGTATCGCCGGGAGAAGTAGTTGTCAGCATCATTTGAAATGTGATAGACTGAAAATGGTCTTTACCACATAGGATAAAGAAAATCTGGTATCGAGAGATACCTATGAGGAGGGAAACAAATGAAATGTAGTAATTGTGGCATGGATTTGGAGGAAGGTGCAGTCTTCTGCCCTTACTGCGGAACCAGGCAGGAAGAGAATGCTTCCGTAGAAGCACAGGCCGAGGAGGCAGAAGCGGAAGTCACTTCCGTAGAAGCGCCCACAGAGGAGGCAGCAGAGGAGACCACTTCCGTAGAAGCACCCGTAGAGGAGGCAGCAACGGAGACCACTTCCGAAGAAACTCCCGCGGAAGAAGCACAGGCAGCGGAGCCGGCTTACGCAGGAACCCCTGTGGAAGAAGCTGCATACGGACAGCAGACAGAGAACTCTTTCGTAGCACCGGATCCTGTGGTATGGGAGGAAGCAGCGCCGGAAGCTCCGAAGAAAAAGAAAACCGGAGCGGTTTTGATTGGCATTATCATTGCGCTTCTGGTAGTGTTGGTTGTGGTTTTATTGGTGCTTTTTGGCGGCAAAATTTTCTCCGGAAAAGGAAAACAGACCGTCAGTGAGGCCAAGTATTTAAGGTATGTAAAAGATGATGTCATCTATCTGATGGATAAGGACAAGAAAAAGCCCATGGAGTTAGGCGATGTTCCCCGCGATACGGACAACGAAGAGATCTATCGGAATTCGGAATATTGGGGAAGTGCTACTTATAATTATAATTATTTCTACACGGAAGATGGTAAAGGCTTGTACTTCCTTTTGGATGACGATCTGTACTATAAAGATTTGAAAAAAACGGAAGCAGAAGCGGAACGTGTTGATAAAGATGTGCGGGACTATGACATCGTAGATGCAGATACACTGGTTTACATAAAGGGAGATGATCACCGTCTGTATGTCAGCCGAAAGGGTGAAGCAGAGAAGGTAGATAAAGAAATCGGCTGGAGTTTGAAAATTAGTGATGATAAAAAAGGCGTTTTTTATAACAAGATAAACGATGATGATACCTATGACTGCTATTATCTGAATCTGAAGGATCTGTCCACAGAACGTATTTTGAAGAATGTGGATGATTACGATAGCAGTGATCTGAACAACATCATATTTATGAAAGATGATAAGCTGGGTGTGTTAAAGAATTTCTCAGATGAAGAAAAAATCACATCAGACTGTGCAAATTACAGTACCTATTATGACACAGATGATAGTTTGAAAATTTTGTATGTTGTCAGTAACGGCGAAGGTTCTATTCCTCTTTACGATTTCGTAGAAGATGATCTGGCAGTGTCAGACGCAAAAATGGAAGAGCCCAATATTGATGACTACACCACGATTGAGCAGGTGGAAGACTGGTGGGGCGATGTTTACGACCGAGAGGTTACCGATTACGATGCCTATTATGCAGCACAGGATGCCTACTACGACAAAGAGGATCGGGATTATTACCGTGATTCTTTAAAAGAAGATACAATTGATATTTCCGAAGGAACTCTTTATAGCTATGATGTAAAAACCGGTGAGTCTACGGAAATCATGCAGGCATACTTCCAGGGCTATGTGAATTACCAGCTGGTGTCCTATATGGATCCCGAAGATCTTCCTACTTACAAATTTTCGGAACTGCTGGAGAATGATGAAGTCTGGGATCTGTATTCCAAGGTATCGGATGCACTGAACCAATATTGCAAATATGTATTGATTTCCGGCAATCAGACAGTGGAGTTGGATATCGATCCGGAAGAATACATCGACGCCTACCTTTACAACTATGGGGATAGCCAGAATGCCATTTTGGAATTAACCCAGCCGGAAAATGAAGATGACTATAATTATCTTTATACAGTAGCAACCATCAGTCTGAGCGGCAAGAATATGGGTGAGTATACGGTGATTGACACAGATGCAGTCAATATCTATTACAACTACCTGGATGACAAGGGGAAGAACCTTTATTATTTTAAAGATCTGGACAACGGGGTAGGAGATCTGTACAGAGACGGAGAAAAGGTTGCGAAAAATGCTTCCGCCCTTTTGGATGAAGTAAATGGAAAACTGCTTTATGCAGGGGAAACGGATTCCGAGCATAATGAGTTTGAACTGTATCTGGATGGAGAGCGTATTGCAAGGAACGTTGGTTATCTGTGGGGTGACTATTATTATTACCTGACGGAGAAGGGGGATATTTATTACGCCAGTGATCTGGATGTCGATGATGGTGTATGTAACTTCAAGGTGAATTACTATAATGGAAAAGAGTCCACAACGGTAATCGAGGATGCAGCCTCCTTCCTGGCAATCGATGACAGTCATATGTTCTACCTCACCGATTATAGCAGCCGCCGTTATAAAGGAACACTGATGTTCTACAATGGCAGGAAGGCAACCCAGGTTGATGAGGATGTTGCTGCAATCGCTGCTTACTATTAAAAGGTTGTAATTTCTGACAGAACTTGAAATATGTAGAAATACTTAGAAATAAGTAGAGATACTTAGAAATACACAGAGATACACTTAGAAATACACAAGGGCGCAGCCACAAGACGCGGCTGCCCCCTTGCTGCATTGTGCACCTGATGGCACACGTTTCAGAAGTGAGAAGAGATGTGCTGAAAGAAATGAAATGAGAAAAATTCAAAGTCTGAAAGTTCATTTTGGGCATATAGCCTTACATAACAGAATTTTGCCCATGCGTGATTTACATAACTACGAAACAGCAGACGCAAACGCGCTGATTTAATAGTCATGCGGGCAAAATAGCATCACCTTTTTTGTTTTGCCCGCATGGATTGCCTCATCCCGGGCAAAATTTCACACATGGAGCTATTTTGCCCGCGGTCCCCAATTTTTCCCATTTATCCCATGGATTTGGCAGTGTAAAACGGAAGGTTTTGGGCAAAAATTTCCATTTCCAATCTATATGCCCAACTCCAAATTCCTGCGAAACCTGCCTTATAGGAAGTAATGGGAAATTGTCCTTTCCACAGTTTCCGTGCTTAAGGGGTTAGCCTTGGTCTCACAGGTGAGAATTAAATTCAAACCTGGAAGGATGCCCTTTCTGGCATACAGTTTCAGCTTATCACAGGCGCTGTTGCAATAGGCAGGTTCATCCATCATCCCGAAATGCTCCCAATAGTAATACTTTCCGGTGCTGGGATGCCTGATTGTGAAATCCGGATAAAAAACCATATCGCTCAGATGGAGTGCACATTCATAGCGGAAGGGTATTTGGTTGACCGATAAAAGCATGTCAATAATAGCTTCGGATTTTGATCGAACCAGGTTGCCGGAACTGGTTTTGTGAATACATTGTTCAGGATGCTGCGGATTATGCTCATAAGTCATATGCGCCCAATGCGCCAGCTCCTGAGATTCACAACTAAAATAAGAAGATATGAGTTCCAGATAGGGGGAGCCAGCTTCAAGCATTTGTGTTGATTGATGCTTTGACCGGGAAAGATGGTGGAAATAGGAATCAATTGCCTCCTTCTCTTGAAGCAACTCATCAACTTTCAAGGTAAGGTATTTTCGAATAGCAAGCTGTTCAGCAAATGTCCGTTTGCGCTTGGGGAGATAAGTCAGAATATCATTGTCACGTACATACCATTTAGATGAAGTCCCGTTCCGTGTACAAATTAATTTGCCTTTGGGGAGACCGGTAAGCTGTACTTGAAGTTTATTCAGTTCTCGCTCAAGTTCCTCGCATCTTTCAGATAAAATTCTACTGGTGAAAATAGAGATCCCTCCTGTTCAGAGTAATACGGAATTGTGAATAAGATAGATATGACATAGATGAAGAAAATCTTCTTCTTTATTCAAACATAAAATTCGGCAAATGTCACGCATAATTTGCATAAATTTACAAAAAATCCATTTTAAACATTAAAATATATACAAAAAGCTCATATTCGTAAAAAGTAAGTGAATGGAATAACACAGAATTGAAAAAAGTACCAAAAATTTCCTTCCGTGTGACCGTGGTGTGACCGACGGGGAGTACAATATGTATAAGGGTTAAGAAATAAGCATATAGGTGCAAAGCAACACGAGAAAGGGAGAGAAATTTAAAATGAGAAAAAAGGTTAACAGCAGTAAAGTAATGAAGAGCATTTCTTTTGCACTGGCAGTGATGGTTGCGGGGACAACAATCATGCCTATGAACGTTGAGGCAGTAGAGGATCATGGATACGGATATGTGGATGAGACGCAGGAGCAATATAACGATACAGAGAAATCCAACGATGAGGATGCGAAGAAAATGGAAGATGCAGCAGATCAGGCAAAGAAGTCTGCAGAAGAAGCTTCCAAACTGTTAGATGAAGTAAATACCGAACTGGGCAATGCAAAGGATGCAGCAGAGAAAATCCAGGCACCGGAGCAGAAGGATGATAATGAGAATGTCATTAAGGAAAAGGTAGACTTACCACAGGAAGCAAAGGATGCCGCCAAGGCTGCAGAGAATGCAGCAACGGAAGCTAAGGATACGGCAACAAAGACCGAAGACAAAGCAGAATCCTTTGTCGAGGATTCTAATACTTATAATGATAAGGTAGAAGAAGACCAGAAGAAAGTTGATGCCGAAGTCAAAAACGTTGATGGCACCCTGAAAGTAACATTTACCGATGAAAATAATCAGGAGCAGGAGAAAGCCCTGGATGAGTATGTAGAGGAAAAGAAAAATGCAGCAGAAGAGGCTGCAAAAAAAGCCAAGGAAGCATTGGGAGAAGCCCTTGCTGTTGATACCAAGGAAGTCAATCAGGAAGTAAAAGATAAAGTTGCGGAAGTGGAGAAGGCAGCTGGAGAGGCAAAAGCAGCAGCCGAGGCAGCACAGAAAGAGTATGACGAAGCAGATGAGGCTTATAAGAAGTCCATTGAAACCTTCAATCTTTATGCCATGATGTACGGCTTGCCTTTATATGGCGAGGATAAGGTTACTTATAGTGATTTGGATGTGCGTAATGCAGGAATTGATTCCAGACTCGTGGAACAGGCGACATTGGAATCCCAGAGAGGTGAAATTTTAGCGACTGATTTAACAGCTCTGAAAACTACCATTGATAGTCAGGCAGAAACGATTCAGGATTTAAGTAAAACCGTAGACGCCGCTCAGAAAGCAGCCACAGAAGCCCAGACCGCTGCCGAAAAATTTGCAAACGGAGAAAAGAATCCGGAAACCGGAGCAGCAGACCTCAAGGGGTTAAATGATTATGTAGAAGAAGTCAAGAATGCCTATGGTCAGGTTGCTGATCACTATGTTGCTCCTGCAAAGGAAGCAGAAGAGAAGGCCCAGAAGGATTTAGACCAGGCTAAAGACGAGCAGGAGACAATAAACGCCGAGCAGGATGCGATCATCAAAGAACAGGAGATACTCAAGGGACAGGAACAGGATAAAGTTACAGCAAAGACAGAAGAAAAGACCAACATTCTGAACAGTGATGCATATAAAAATGCCACCGCAACTATTAAAAACGGAGATGATAAAGCCAATATCTGGGGGACTTCCGTAATTTCCAGACAAAGGGAAATCCAGAGCAAAAAGAAGGGCGATCGGGTTTGGAACGGTTATTATTTTGAAAAATTGTCCCAGAAAGATATTGATAATGCAAAAGCCTATGTAAAAGCCTATGATGATGCAAAGAATTATGTAAATGATGCAGACTCAAAAGTGAGTGATCTCGATGCCGAAATCGCCCAGGCAAATGCCAACATCACCGATGCAGAAAACAAAATCTCTGCAGCGAACAATGTGATGCAGAATAAACAGGCTGAGGTTGATGTACTCACCAACAATCTGAACCAGACCACTGCAAACCGTGAGGCAGCAGAAAAAGTCCGGGACGAGTATATTCAAGCAGCCAGTGAAGCTATGAGCCAGAATGCTACCGGTGCATTGATTGATGAAATTCAGAAAGAACTGGCAAAACGCTCTGATGCAGTAAATCAGGTTGAATTTGACAGAGACTTAAACGCGTGGGCAAACGGAACGCTGGAGAAGTATCAGGATATTACATTAAACTGGAAATTCTGGGAGACTGTTGCAGATATTGAAAAGGTGGCGAAGGATTCCAAAGCAATCCGTGACTACATGGATAATCATTATGAGGCACACAATGCTGTCATTGACTTCATCAACTACCTGGAACTGACCCAGTGGATTGTCAGCACGGATGATACCGAAGCAGTGATGGAGGCTGCCATCAAGGTATATCGTCAGCAGATGAAGCAGAACGAGGAGAAGCTGGCAACCATTGAGGCTTATCTTGCAAACGAAAGTGCAACTTCAACGGCCAAGAGTGCGGAAGAGGCATTAAAACAGATGGCAGAATATGTAGAGATTGCCAATCAAGCAAAGGACACTCTGGATGATGCAAATAAAAAAGTCCAGGAAGCCCAGGAAGCTTATAATGCTGCACAAGATCAATTAACCGCTGCTAAGAAAGAGGTCGAGAAAGTAAAATTTGACTCCATTAAACTGGATAAGTTGATGACTAAGATCAAAGAAGCAGAAGATCTGTTGAAACAGTCCGAGGATAATTTAAAAGCAGCCCAGGAGAGTGCAAATCTTGCAGCTAACTACAACGACTGGGCGCAGAAACTGATTACTGACCAGAAGGCAACTGCCTATGCACAGAAAACCAGTGAAGGCCTGGCAAGTGATAATTATTATGAATATGACATGAAGGATGAAGAGGTAGCTTCCCGTGGCTCCGGTAACTTCGTCCAGGTTTCTGATAGCAGTAAAGTCGTAATCCCTTACGATATTTACCGCAGCTATCTGAATTCCTTATATGGCAAAGCTTCCGGATCTTATATTAAGGAGACGAACGGAAAAGGCATTTCCACCGGTGGCTCCATGAGCGTTGTATACTGGCTGATGGATGAAAACAATAAGCTGACGGGAGACTTTACCTTTGATGAGAGTGCTCTGATTAGCGGCAGTCGTTATTTCATTGCTTATGCGATGAAGGTTGAAAACGACGGTTACCATCTGGACGGTTATGCCTTTGATTACACACGCAGCGAGGAAGTGGTTCCCGGCGGTGAAGAAGAAAACGGCGGTGGAAACAACGGCGGCGGTAACAATGGTGGAAATAACAACAATGGTGGCAATGGTTCCTTCACACCGGCAGTATTAGGTGCACAGAGAGAAACAGAGCAGACCGGCGATGTGCTGGGTGCAGCCAA
>USSP01000021.1 GCA_900557385.1 uncultured Lachnospiraceae bacterium | reverse complement strand
GGCATGAATCCCATTCATGAACTGGAACTGCTTCATACCTACCGGAAAGTCATCCGGGAAGTAAAGCCGGATGCGGTGCTCACCTATACCATCAAGCCAAACCTGTATGCGGGAATGATCTGTTCCGGGAAGAAGATTCCTTTTATCACCAACATTACAGGACTGGGAACCGCAGTGGAGGGAGATGGAGCCTTACAGAAGGTGATGCTTCGCCTATACCGCTATGCCATGCGGGGAGTCAGCAAGTTGTACTTTCAGAATCAGACCAATGAACAATACTTCACGGAGCATCAAATCGGAATGGGAAAGCATGACATGCTTCCCGGCTCCGGGGTAAATCTGGAACGCTTCCCCTATTTGGAATATCCCCCGGAAGATGAGAAAATTGAATTTCTCTTTATTTCCAGAGTATTAAAAGAAAAAGGAATAGACCAATATCTGGGAATGGCAGAGGTAGTAAAAAAGAAATATCCCAATACGGTATTCCGTATCCTGGGATTCTGCGAGGATGATGACAGTAAGCCGGATTCCTATCGGAATAAAATCCGGGCGTTGGAAGAAAAGGGTATTGTTTCTTTTGAAGGCATGCAGGAGGATGTGCATCCTTTCCTGCGCCACAGCCAATGCACGGTGCACCCTTCCTTTTACCCGGAGGGCATGTCCAATGTCTGTCTGGAAAGTGCAGCCAGTGGCCGACCGGTCATTACCACCAAGCGCCCCGGGTGTCGGGACACGGTGGAGGATGGTGTCACCGGTATTTTAGTAGAAGAGCGAAGCACGGAAGATTTGATCCGGGCAGTAGAACAGTTTCTGCAGATGCCTTATGATAAGCGCAAAGAGATGGGCATAAAAGCCCGTCAGAAAATGGAACGGGAATTTGACCGCTGCATTGTGGTGGAAAAATATAGAAAGACCCTACAAAAGATACTAGGATAGGGAGGGAAAGAAAATGAATTTATATGAAAAGCTTGTAAACAAAGAGGAAAAGCTGGCACTGGTAGGCTTGGGCTATGTGGGGATGCCCATTGCCGTAGCTTTTTCCAAAAAGGTGGATGTCATTGGCTTCGATCTGAACGCACAGAAGATTGAAAAATACAAAAAAGGCATAGATCCCACCAACGAAGTGGGCGATGAGGCAATCAAAGCCTGCACCGTAGACTTCACTGCAGACGAGAAGAAATTGCAGGAAGCGAAATTTTTCATCGTGGCAGTACCTACGCCGGTCAATCCGGACCACACTCCGGATTTAAGTCCGGTAGAGGGAGCCAGCACCATTCTGGGAAGAAATCTGACCAAAGGCTCTATTGTAGTGTTTGAGTCCACCGTTTATCCCGGTGTCACCGAGGAGATCTGCGTTCCGATTCTGGAGAAGGAGTCAGGACTGAAATGCGGTGTGGACTTTAAAATCGGCTATTCCCCGGAGCGAATTAATCCCGGTGATAAGGTACATCGTCTGGAATCCATCGTGAAGATCGTATCCGGTATGGATGCAGAGACACTGGATGAAGTGGCCAATGTCTACTCTCTGGTAGTGGCTGCAGGCGTCCATCGTGCAGAGTCCATCAAGGTGGCAGAGGCTGCCAAGGTCATTGAGAACAGCCAGAGGGATATTAACATTGCTTTTATGAACGAGCTTTCCATCATCTTCCATAAGATGGGAATCGATACCAAGTCCGTCCTGGAGGCTGCAGGAACCAAATGGAATTTCCTGAAATTCCAGCCGGGACTGGTAGGGGGACACTGTATCGGCGTAGATCCCTATTATCTTACTTATAAAGCAGAACAGCTGGGCTATCATTCCCAGATTATTCTCTCCGGTCGTCGTATTAATGATGATATGGGAAAATATGTGGCAGAAAGCGTGGTAAAGAGCCTGATTCAGTGTGATATTCCGGTAAAAGGCGCGAAAGTGGCAATTTTAGGCTTTACCTTTAAGGAAAACTGCCCGGATACCCGCAACAGCAAGGTGATCGATATTGTGAAGGAGTTAAATGAATATGGAATCACTCCCCTGATTACCGATCCGGCAGCAGACGCTGCAGAGGCGGAACGGGAATACGGAATTCACTTTACCGACCTTTCAGAGATGAAGGACATGGACGCAGTGATTCTGGCAGTGGCACATGAGCCTTATAAGGCATTGACCATGGAACAGATGGATCAGCTTTTCAAAGGAAAGAACCAGAAGAAGGTTCTGGCAGACTTAAAGGGTATTTTGGATAGAAAGGTGTATGAGAATGCGGGATATCTTTACTGGAGATTGTAGAAGGAAGCTTCCCGTCCTAGGCTTTAGCCTGTTATTTTTTGGAATTCTGTGTTTTACATTTGGAGTGGGGATTTATCCGGATTCCGATACCTATCTTCAGATGCAGGCAAAGAGAGAACCTCTTTACCCCCTCTTCTTACATGTATGTAGGAACCTGTGGTTAGTGATAATGATACAAAATTTATTGGCAGCAGCCAGTGTAGCTTACTTTACCTGTACCATGAGGGAACTTTTCTTGGAAAAGCTTACACGGGGATGGCAGCTGCTGGGGACAATCATTCTGTGGCTTTGTGCTTTGATGCCCCATGTGATGACGCCCCTTGGCTCAGCCTCCCACATGATTCTTTCCAATGCCATTCTTACAGAAGGATTGACCTACTCCTTTTACTTGTTCTTTAGTGTGGAATTGATTCGCGGTTTACTGGAAGAGGAGGAAAAAGACAGAGGAGCAGCTTTTCTTCGGGGACTGTTCTGGGTGTTTCTGCTTCTTTTACTGCGCAGTCAGATGATGACTACCTTGTTCATCTGGGTCATTGTAGCCGGGTATGCTGCATTGACACGGACAAAGACTGGGAGACAGAGGATTCTTGCCAGTGGTGGAATTTTGGTAGCAGTATTGCTGGTACTTCTAGTCAGAAGCTTATGCTATAATGCGTATTATCAACATTATTGCAACGGATATTCCGGAGAAAATTTAGGAAACGTAGGTTTTCTTGCAAACGCACTTTATCTGGTAGATGATACAGAAAACGTCACGATTTCACAAGACGACCTACGGAATTCCTATCAGCAAATGCTGGAGGAACGGGACAGGAGACAGCTTTTCTTTTCCAAAGAAAAAGATGTGCTGAAACAGGCTCTTCAATATGAGGACTGTTATGACCCATTGAAGTATGATGTCATCCAGCCGATTCTGGAAGAAAAACTGTACACAGCCGGCGTGACCGGGCAGGAAGTGAATGAACAGGTATATTTACAATGCGGTACGCTGTTTCGGACGCTATTACCCGTGGTGCTACCCAATTATATTTCTTTGATTATGGACAATCTGTGTCTGGGTTTGATTCGTAGCGTTTCGCTGCCACACGGAATTTTTGTGTGGATAGGAATATTAGTATATGGGGCATTGTTGGGACTTTTATTATACAAACAGATAAAAAAACGAAGCAGGGCAGTGCGGTTGTTTTTATTCCTGGCACTGGGTATGACACTTCTTCATACAGCAGCGACGGCAGCTGTTATCATGTGTCTGTCACGGTATGTAATCTATAATACCACCTTGCTTTACAGTGCCGGTTTCCTGGCATTAATGGAAGAAATTACGGAGAAAAGGAAGAAGAGTTTATAATGGGATACCAAACATTACAATTTCCAAATGACAGTGTTTTTCTGGTGACAGGAGGCGCCGGTTTTATCGGCTCTAATCTCTGTGAAGCCATTACGGATATGGGATATCAGGTGCGGTGCCTGGATGATCTTTCCACAGGAAAACAGGAAAATGTAGACCTGCTGGCAGACAGACCGAATTATACCTTCATCAAAGGAGACATCCGGGATCTGGATACCTGTATGGAAGCATGCAAGGGTGTGGACTATGTCTTGAATCAGGCAGCCTGGGGAAGTGTCCCCAGAAGCATTGCCATGCCGCTGCTGTATGAGGAAATCAATATTCATGGTACTCTGAATATGATGGAGGCAGCCCGCCAGAACGGTGTGAAGAAATTTGTATTTGCTTCCAGTTCTTCTGTATATGGAGATCATCCTGTACTTCCCAAAGTGGAGGGACAGGAGGGCAATCTGCTCTCTCCCTACGCCTTGACCAAACGTGTGGATGAGGAATATGGAAAATTGTACAAAAAGCTTTATGGCTTAGATACCTACGGACTGCGTTATTTCAACGTATTCGGCCGCAGACAGGATCCCGACGGAGCCTACGCTGCGGTTATTCCTAAATTTATCAAAATGCTTCTCCATGATGAAGTGCCTACCATCAATGGAGATGGCAAGCAGTCCAGAGACTTTACCTACATTGATAATGTCATTGAGGCGAATCTGAAAGCCTGCCTGGCACCCAGTGAGGCAGCAGGTAATGCGTTCAATGTGGCCTACGGCGGCAGGGAATATCTGATTGATATTTATTATGATCTTTGCAAAGCCTTGGGAAAGAATATCGAGCCCAATTTCGGACCGGACCGCGCCGGAGATATCAAGCATTCCAATGCCGACATTTCCAAAGCAAAGAAGCTGCTTGGCTATAATCCGGATTATGATTTTGAAAAGGGAATTGCCCTTGCAATTGACTGGTATAAGGAAAACTTGCAATGAAAAAAATAGCTTTTTATATTAATGGGCTGGGGAACGGAGGCGCGGAACGCGTAACGGTAAACCTTGCCAGACATTTTGTACAGAAAGGGTATGAGGTGATTCTGGTGACATCCAGAGTGCGGGCTGATGAGTACGAACAGCCCGAAGGCACCAGACGAATCATCTCAGAAACCATCGAACCGGGTTCCATGAATCCGGTTTCCTACTTTTATAAAAGGTTTAAAAATATCCGAGCCATCTGGAAGAGAGAAAAGCCGGATGCATTGGTATGTTTTATCGGAAAATGTAATGTGATCGGCCTGCTTACATCCTGGGGATTGAGATTCCCTGTTTATGTGTCCGTTCGGAATGAACCAACGAAGGAATATGATACAAAGCTGATGCGTTTTCTTTCAAAAACATTATTTGCCAGGGCAAAGACAATTATTGTTCAGACAGAGGATGCAAAAGCTTATTTTCCAAAGTACTTGCAGAAAAAAACAGTGATACTCCCAAACTCTCTGGATACCAGATTTATCCTCCCACGTTTTGAAGGTGTAAGAAAGAATGAGATTGTTTCAGTGGGGCGTCTGGTGGAATGTAAAAATCAGAAGATGCTGATTGATGCATTTTCTGCGGTGGCAGAAGAATATCCTGAGTTGATACTGAAAATCTATGGAAATGGAACCCATAACGAAGATACACGAGGGGAATTAGAAGAACAAGTCAGAACGTTGCATCTTGAAAATCGTGTGAAATTTATGGGGCATTGCAATGATATGCCACAGCAGCTTTATGAATCCCGGATTTTTGTATTGACATCTGATTATGAGGGAATGCCCAATGCTCTTTTAGAATCCATGGCACTAGGACTTGCATGCATTTCTACAGATTGCCCCTGCGGTGGTCCCAGAACAGTCATTCAGGATGGAGAAAATGGTCTTCTAATTCCGGTTCGTAATGAAAAAGCACTGGAACAAGCACTTTGGGAAATTCTGTCAAATCCCGCGTTGGAAAAAAAACTGGGAGAAAATGCCCGGAAGATTGGTGAACAGTTGTCACCGGAACGAGTGAATGAAGCCTGGGAGAAAGTGATTATATGAAGAAAGCCATTGCATTTCACATTCCATCTCTGGTAGGTGGTGGAGCCGAGCGTGTCATCTGTAATCTGGCAAACGGTTTTGCTGGAAAAGGTTATCAGGTAACTATGATTACTAATGAGATGGAAGATCGCCAGTATTACAAACTGGATGACCGTGTGACCAGAGTGGTGTTACCCAAACCTACGGGGAACCGGTTATTAAAAATCTTTCGCAGACTGGGAATTTTACGGAAAGCGATTAAGGACAGCGGAGCACCGGTGGTAGTCTCCTTTATAGGAATGGCAAATCTTCGCGCGATTCTGGCTACCCGCTTTATGAAAACCAAAGTGATTGTTTCTGTGCGCAGTGCACCGGGAAGAGAGTATCAGGAGAAGGAAAAAATGGCGCGATTTCTCTTTCGTTTCGCAGAAGGAGCCGTGTTTCAGACAGAAATGGCTAGAAACTATTTCCCCCAATCGGTACAAAAGAAATCCACCATTCTGATGAATCCCTTGCTAGGGGATTTCTCCCGGCCAAGATATGAGGGACAGCGGGAGAAAGAAGTAGTGACAGTAGGCAGACTGCATCCTGTCAAAAACCATGAGATGCTGATTCAGGCTTTTGTCAAGGTACATCAGGCACATCCCGATTTTGTACTGCGTATCTATGGAGATGGAGAACATCGGGAAAAACTGGAGGAACTGATTCAGAGCCTGCATTGTGAGGAGTATGTACACCTGGAAGGAAACAGTGATAGGGTAGCAGATGCAATCTGGAAGTCTGCCCTTTTTGTACTCACCTCCAATACAGAAGGAATGCCAAATGCCCTCTTGGAAGCGATGGCACTGGGACTTCCCTGCATTTCCACCGATTGTCCCTGTGGGGGACCGGCAACGTTGATTCAAAATGGCGAGAACGGCTTATTGATTCCGGTAGGTGAGGAAGCCGCACTGGTAAATGCAATGGAAAGAATTCTCACGGATGACAGCTTCGGGGCGAAACTGGGGCGAAATGCAGAGAAGGTGAAGGAACAATATGCACCGGACAAAATATACCAGATGTGGGAAGATTATATTACAGAGGTAGCTGCGCAATGATTAAGATAACCAGAAGAAAACATGGAATTAACCTGATTGAGTGCTGGTTTGCAAAGGAACCCCTTCAAGAGAAGGGAATTGTAAATTACGTGGAAAGTGTGTTCCAACCATCGGGAGACAACACCACAGAATTTCGGACATTGCTTTCTGACCTGACAGAGTCGGAGGAGGAAATTCTGGCGCGGTTTTCCAAAAACTGCCTGTACAAGGTGAAACGGGCGCCCCGAGAAGGGGTGACAGCCAGAATGTACAGCTCCGAAGAATTGTCAGACGGCGTCCTGATCAGGGAGTTTGCAGACTTTTTCGAGGAATTCTGGAAGAGTAAAGGTGTGGATTATAAGGAGAAGGATCGCTGCGTAGAAAGCCTCACGGAATACGCCCGTATCGGGGCACTGGCCATGGGAACCGCCAGTGTTCATGACAAGGTGCAGGTTTATCATGTCTATGTCATGGATGAAGAATGTGCCAGACTGCTTCATTCTGCCTCTCAGTTCCGTACGGAGGAGGATGTGCCACAGACCGTAGTGGGCTTTGCAAACCGGTATCTTCATAAGGAATCCATGCTTTATTTTAAGAAACAGGGGAAGACCATTTACGACTGGGGTGGCGCCGGACTGGAGGAAGAAGTGGCAAGCATTACCCGATTCAAAGAGTCTTTCGGTGGAACAGTCCGCGTTTATTATAACGGGGAAAGTGTACAGGGAATATTGCCCAAAGTGGTGGCATGGGGATCCAAATTAAAGAAGTGATCCAAAGTTATGCAACGTTGTTACCTTCCTATGCAATAAAGGAGTCATCAGATGTGCGGAATCGCAGGAATTATCAATTACAGGCATGACCCTGTAAAGGATATCTTGAATATGAATCAGGCAATGCTTCACCGTGGCCCGGATGCCGGGGACTATTGGCTGGATGCAGAACAAAAAGTAGTGCTGGGACACCGAAGACTTTCCATCGTGGATTTATCCGTCAATGGTGCCCAACCTATGAAATCTGCCAATGAACGGTATATGATCGTGTTCAATGGAGAGATTTACAATTATAAAGACCTGGAGCAGAGACTGCGACAGGATAGCTGTGAATTGCATCTTCGCGGAAGCTCTGACACGGAGGTGATTCTGGAAGCCTTTTCTTTTTATGGAGTAGAAAAGACTCTTTCCCTCATGAAAGGCATGTTTGCCATAGCTTTGTATGACAGGCGGGAAAATCAGCTGTATCTGATGCGTGACAGGGTGGGAGAGAAACCTCTGTATTATGGCATGGTCAACGGAAGCTTTGCCTTTGCTTCAGATATCGAGTGTATCCGTCAGATGGAAGGATTCGCAAATGAGGTGAATACAGATACCTTCCCGCTCTACTTTCAGTATGGCTACATTCCGGCACCCTATTCGATTTATCAGGATATTTACAAACTGGAGCCGGGAAAATATCTGACACTGAATTGTCACACCCTGGAATACCGGATGCAGACCTACTGGAGCATGATAGAAACTGCACTGGACGGACAGCGAAATCCCTTTACCGGCAGCGAGAAAGAGGCATCAGAGGAATTGGAACGCCTGTTAAAGGAAGCTATCAAGGGGCAGATGATTGCAGATGTGCCGTTGGGAGCATTTCTTTCCGGTGGTATCGATTCCTCCTTGGTGGTGAGTCTAATGCAGTCCCTTTCCCATGATAAAGTGAAAACCTTTACCATCGGCTTTGATGTGGATAAGTATGATGAGGCGAAATATGCAAAAGAAATTGCAGTTCATCTGGGCACGGAGCATACGGAACTTTATGTGACCAGCCAGGATGCCTTTGCCATCATGCGGCACATGACAGACAGCTTCACGGAACCGTTTGCAGATTCCTCCCAGATTCCCACCATGCTGGTGAGCAAGATGACCAGAGAACGTGTTACCGTGGCACTCAGCGGGGATGCCGGAGATGAACTTTTCTGCGGCTATACCACCTATATGGTGGCAGAGGAAGAAATGCGGAAATTCCGTAAGAGATTCCATCAGATTCCAGCCCCGCTTCGACATGGAGCGGCGAAAATCGGAGCAGCCCTTGCAGGACCCTTTACGCCCACCCTGTATAAAGTGGGAAATTACCTGGCGATTGATACCATGGAGCAGGCACATGCAGATATGGGGTTAGAGGATGCCCGCACTGCTTTTCTTGCCGGAAGAGGGAGAAAATTGACGGATGCTTACCACAACTATCAAGGAGGATTGCTGAAGGAGCCGGTACAGAATTTGATGCTCATGGATATGGAAATGTACCATCCGGACGATATCCTGGTGAAGGTGGACCGCGCCGGAATGTTTTACTCTTTGGAAAACCGTGTGCCCCTGCTGGACCGGGATGTGGTGGAATTTGCATGGAGGCTTCCCCTTGCCTATAAAATGTGTGATGGCGTCACCAAACGTGTGATGCGGGATATTCTGTACCGATATGTTCCGAAGGAAATCATGGAACGACCCAAGAAAGGCTTCTCCATTCCGATCGAGACCTGGATGAGAGAGCCTGTCATGTATGACTGGGCAGGAGATATTCTGTCGGAAGGACAGCGAAAACTGGGGGATCTGATTAACCAGAAGTGTGTAGCTTCTTTCTGGAAAGATTATGTGGAGAAAGGCATCTGGACAGAAACCATCTGGTACATTTTACTGATGGAGCAGTGGCTTTTAGAGAAGGGAAAGATTTAGAATGGGTACCCTTTTATTTCGATTGGATGATGTGACTCCCGTTCAGAACTGGGAGAACTTTGAACGAATCCATGCATTATTCAAAAAATACGGAATAGCACCGGTCATCGGCGTAGTGCCGGAGAACCGAGATGAAAAACTTTGTATACGGCAGCCAAAAGAAAACTATGTGGAGTACCTGAAAGCCCTTCGGGATCAAGAGGGGTGGGTGATTGCGCAGCATGGCTATACCCACACCTATGTTACTCGCAACGGTGGAATGCTAAAGGTAAACAGACAAAGTGAATTTGCAGGGCTTTCTTCGGAAGAACAGAGAGAAAAGCTGGCAAAGGGACAAGAGATTTTGCAAAAGCAGGGTATATGTGCTAGAATGTTTATGGCGCCTGCCCATGCCTATGACAGGCAAACCTTAAAGGCACTGAAGGAGCTGGACTTTACCTGGGTGACAGACGGCTATACCGATCACGCTTATCGCAGATATGGACTGGTGTTTATACCCTGTACCGTGTCGAAACCGGTAGTGGTATCGGGAGATCGGGTGAATACGGCATGCTATCATCCCAACATGATGACGGAAGAAGAATTCACGGAATTGGAGGCCTTTTTGCAGCACCATGCCGGAGAATGTATGAGCTTTGAACGATATCTGCGACAGCTGGAAAAACAGAAAATTCCGGAGTGGAATTTTGCGCTTGCTTTGGAACAGATGAAAAACCAGATACTCCGTAAAGTGAAGCGTCTGGTAGCAAGGAATGCACTCTGCCAGGCATATTTTCGATATAGGCAGGGGCGGAGAGCGGATAAGTAGAGATATGAAAGATATTTATATAAAATTTAACAAGGTTCTGAATAAAAAACAGAAGTCTCGGGTAGTGGTACTGATTTTTATGATTTTGATTGGTGCCGTGTTGGAGACTTTAGGTGTTTCTATGATTTACCCTCTCATTGAAGCGGTGATGATGCCGGAAGTCTTTGAACAGAATGCAGTGATTGTCTGGATTTGTGATGTGTTGGGTTATACACAGCCGGAGCAGTTTGTGACCTTTATGCTAATGGCACTTATTTTTGTTTTTATCTTTAAGAACCTTTATCTGTTACTACTGTATTATGTGCAGCATTCTTTTATTACCAATAGTCAGTACCGGATTTCCAGGGATTTACTGAAGGTATATCTCAACCGCCCTTATGAGTTTTATCTCAATGCCAGCACCGGCGATATCATGCGGACGGTCTATTCGGATTCTACCGGTATTTTCAATCTGCTGTTGCAATGTATGCAGTTTATTACCGAGTTTATGGTAGCAATTTTCCTGGGCACCTATCTGTTGATTATTGATCCGGTTATGACGATTGTAATGGGCGTCCTGTTGGTGGGAATCACTCTGATATCCACTGCCTTTCTGAAACCGAGGATCAGCCGTATCGGTGAGGAATCCAGACAGCAGCAGAGTAAAATGTACAAGACCATCATGCAGTCCATTAATAGCGTGAAGGATGTAAAGGTCTATGGAAAAGAGGATGCTTTCCTGGGAATTTATCGGAAATACGGAAAGCGTTATTACAATCTGGCAAGGGATCACGAAGTACTTTCTTCCGTTCCCAGACTGGCGATTGAAGCCTTTTCCTTAAGTGGCGTTCTTGCCTACATGGCAGTGATGATGAAATTGGGACAGGATGTACAGACGATGGTTCCTCAGCTGTCCGCTTTTGCTGTGGCTGCAGTGCGATTACTTCCCAGTGCCAGCCGGATTAACACCTATCTGGCGAATATTGCATACTACCGTCCTACACTGGACTATGTATATGCCAATGTAGAGCTTCCCCAGCATGTGGATGAACGGGCTGCCGAGGCAAAACGGGCTGTTACAACGGACAAACTGGCATTTCACGATTGCATCCGGGTGGAGAAGTTATACTACAAATACCCGAATACTGAAAAATATATTTTCGAAAATGCGCAGATGGAGGTTCCTTACGGAAAGTCTGTGGGTATCATGGGACCCTCCGGAGCGGGAAAGACCACTGTGGTGGATGTCATACTGGGGCTATTGAAAGCAGAGAGCGGAAAGATTACCTGTGACGGTGTGGATGTCATGAAGCATTACGGACAGTGGCTTGCCAATATCGGTTATATTTCCCAGACCATCAATATGATGGATGATACGATCCGGGCAAACATCGCTTTTGGCGTGGATGTGGATGATATTGATGATACGAGAGTATGGCAGGTACTGGAGGAAGCACAGCTGGCAGATTTCGTCAGAGGACTTCTTGATGGAATCAATACTGTGATCGGCGAAAGAGGTGTACGGATTTCCGGCGGTCAGAGACAGCGGCTTCTGATCGCGCGTGCACTGGCAAGTGATCCGGGAGTCCTGCTTTTTGACGAGGCGACCTCAGCGTTAGACAACGAGACGCAGGGGCGTGTGGTGGATACGTTGAAGCAGATGAAATGCACGCGTCTCGTTATTGCACATCGTCTGTCCACGATCCGGGACTGTGACAGGATCCTTTATCTGGAGCAGGGAAGGATTGCGGAACAGGGAACGTATGAGAAACTGTTGCATTGCAATGGCAGATTTGCACAGATGGCGAAGCGCCAGCTGTTATAAGAAAGAGGTGATAGTATGTTTACGGCATTTCGCAGACTGGAATGTAAGAAGACAGATATAATATGGATGATACTTGCAGCGGCTCTTTTGGCAGCAGGCATGCTGGTGTGGTGGTATCTGCCTGTGACTCTGTCCGTAAAACGGGACATATCAAACCCGTATTTTGCGACAATGGATCAAAAGGGCAACCGCTATATTATCAATGAGGGGAAAAGCGAGGTTCTCAAAATATCAGGGAAAGGACGCATCACGGCACGGATCGCGTGGGGAGATCACCAGAAGGACTGCTTTGGAGAGGCGGACGAGGTGGCGGTAGGCAGTGATGGCAGCATTTATATTCTCGATATACTCTGGAATGATACAGGGCTTGGTCTTTCCGGCGAGAGGGTGCTCAAGTATACCTCCGACGGGAAATTTGCCGGTGTTGTTTTTGAAAATGATTATACGGATATGATGATCATGAAACGCCATTTGTTTTCACTTGTTGCCCTGAAGAATGAGATTCGTTTTGCGGCGGTGGATCCGGATGGAAAGGGCTTTAGTACATATGTCCTGAAAAACGGACAGACAAATGCGAAAAGAGACGC
>USSP01000020.1 GCA_900557385.1 uncultured Lachnospiraceae bacterium | reverse complement strand
GAGGAAAATCCTCTGCTCCTTAACAGTCGCATTTTCCTTCGGAAAACAAGGAGGATTACTATGATCAAAGAAGCAATTGTGAAACTCAGTCAGAAGCAGGACATCGGTTATGAGATGGCAAAGGCAGTCATGGATGAAATTATGAGCGGTGAAGCCAGTGATGTACAAAAAAGTGCTTATCTGACAGCGCTTGCCATGAAGGGTGAAACCATTGAGGAAATTACCGGATCGGCGGAAGAAATGCGTAATCACTGCACACGGTTGTTACATGAGATGGAAGTTTTGGAGATCGTGGGAACCGGTGGAGACGGGGCAAATTCCTTCAATATTTCTACGACAGCCTCACTCGTGATTGCTGCGGGTGGAGTATCTGTGGCTAAACACGGAAACCGGGCAGCCAGCTCTAAATCAGGAGCTGCGGATTGCCTGGAGGCATTAGGTGTGAATATTGATCTGGCTCCGGCGCAGAGTACAGAACTGTTGTACAAAATCGGCATTTGTTTTCTTTTTGCCCAGAAGTATCACACTGCGATGCATTTTGTGGGACCGGTCCGGAAGGAACTTGGGATTCGAACCATTTTTAATATTCTGGGGCCTTTGGCAAATCCCGCGGGAGCGACCATGCAGGTGATGGGAGTCTATGATGCGGAACTGGTAGAACCTTTGGCGAGAGTTCTGGCTAACCTTGGAGTCAAAAGTGCCATGGTTGTGTATGGCATGGATAAACTGGATGAGATTTCCATGAGTGCAGACACAAAGGTATGTGAGGTGCGTAATGGAACCTACACCAACTACATCATCAAACCGGAAGATTTCGGATTTACCCGATGCGCCAAGGAAGATCTGGTGGGAGGAGCCCCGGAGGAGAATGCGGCGATTACTCTGGCAATTTTAAAGGGTGAGGATCGTGGTTCGAAACGCCAGGCAGTGGTAATGAATGCAGGAGCAGGTCTGTATGTAGCTGATAAGGCTTCTTCTCTGGCAGAAGGGGTTCATCTGGCGGAAGAACTGATCGATAGCGGCAAGGCATATGATAAATTACAGGAATTTATCCAATATTCAAATCAAGCATAAAAAGAGATAAAGCGATGACTTTAAAAGATTTACCGATTGGAAAAACAGCAACAGTAACAGTGGTAGGCGGTGAAGGAGAACTGCGACAGCACTTTTTGGATATGGGTATCATTCCATGGGGAAATGTGACCATGGTGAAGTATGCCCCCATGGGTGATCCCGTAGAAGTGCGGGTACATAGCTATGAATTAACGCTTCGTCTGGCAGATGCGGAAAAAATTGAAATTCAGAATGTCCGTGATCCGGAGCAGGAGGAAGCCGTGCCCCGGAAGCGTGCAAAACAGACAGATCATCTGGGACTGGGAGAAGGTGGTATTTATCATGATAAAGAGCATGAAAACCCACTTCCGGACAGTACACTTTTGACTTTTGCTTTGGCGGGCAATCAGAACTGTGGAAAAACTACCTTGTTCAATCAGCTGACAGGATCCAATCAGCATGTGGGCAATTTCCCGGGTGTGACGGTAGATCGTAAGGATGGAGCAATTCGTGGATATAAAAACACTTTGGTGACGGATCTTCCGGGAATTTATTCCATGTCTCCTTATTCCAGTGAAGAAGTGGTGACCAGGCAGTTTGTGCTGGATCAGCATCCCAAGGGAATCATTGATATTGTGGATGCTACCAATATCGAGCGAAACCTTTATTTGACCATGCAGCTGATGGAATTGGATATCCCGATGGTGTTAGCCCTGAATATGATGGATGAGGTGCGGGGAAACGGCGGTTCCATTCGAATCAATGAGATGGAGCACATGCTGGGAATTCCTGTAGTGCCGATCTCAGCTGCCAAAAATGAAGGAATTGATGAACTGGTAGATCATGCCCTGCATGTGGCAAAATACCAGGAGCCTCCTGCAAGACAGGATTTCTGTGATGCAGAGGATCATGGCGGGGCTGTGCATCGTTGTCTTCACAGCATTATGCACCTGATTGAGGATCATGCGCAAAAGGCGGAAATTCCCATTCGATTTGCAGCAGCAAAGCTGGCAGAGGGAGATACCATGATTCTGGATCGCCTGAATCTGGATGATAATGAGAAGGAAGCCCTGGAGCATATTATCTGCCAGATGGAAAAAGAACGAGGAATGGATCGGGCAGCAGCCATTGCAGATATGCGGTACCAGTTTATTACGAAGGTCTGCAAGGAGACGGTGGTAAAGCCGAAGGAGAGCAGAGAGCATATCCGCAGTGAAAAAATTGACCGGGTACTTACCGGAAAGTATACCGCTATTCCCTCATTTATTGTCATTATGGCGTTGGTATTTTTCCTGACTTTCAACGTGATTGGTGCTTTTTTATCCAATATTCTGGAAAAAGGGATTGAAACCTTTACAGCCTTTGTTGATGGATTACTGACGGCAGTTCATGTCAATGAGGTACTGCATTCCCTGATTATAGATGGTATTTTCAATGGGGTTGGAAGTGTATTGAGCTTTTTACCTATCATTGTGACTTTATTTTTCTTCCTGTCCTTATTGGAGGACAGTGGCTACATGGCGCGAATTGCTTTCGTAATGGATAAGCTATTGCGTCGGATTGGTTTGTCAGGACGAAGTATCGTACCCATGTTAATCGGCTTTGGGTGTAGTGTACCGGGAGTAATGGCCAGCAGAACCCTCCCCTCGGAGCGGGATCGTAAGATGACCATTATGCTGACACCCTATATGAGCTGTTCGGCAAAACTTCCGATCTATGCGTTTTTTACAGCGGCGTTTTTCCCGGAACATCGTGCGCTGGTGATGGTGGGGTTGTATTTTACGGGAATCCTGGTAGGAATCCTGGTGGCATGTCTGATGCGGGGCACGTTGTTTAAAGGAGAGGCGGTGCCTTTTGTTATGGAACTGCCGAATTACCGTCTCCCCGGCGCTAAGAACGTAGGCCAGCTTCTTTGGGAGAAAGCCAAGGATTTCTTACAAAAAGCGTTTACCATTATTTTTGTGGCAACGATTGTCATCTGGTTCTTACAGACCTTTGATACACACCTGAATATTGTGACAGATTCCCAGAACAGTATTTTAGCTGTGATTTCAAGCTTCATAGCGCCTGTTTTCAAACCCCTCGGTTTTGGAGACTGGCGGATTTCCACGGCATTGATTACCGGATTTATGGCAAAGGAAAGTGTGGTTAGTACGCTGACCATTTTATTTGGAAGTACCCAGGTACTTCAGACAGTACTGACACCGCTTACAGCCCTTTCCCTGTTGGTATTTTGCCTGCTCTATACCCCTTGCGTGGCTGCAATCGCCTCCGTCAAGAGAGAATTGGGAGCAAAATGGGCTTTGGGTGTTGTGATCAACCAATGTGTCATTGCATGGATTATGGCATTACTGGTACATTTCGTTGGCGGTTTATTTCTTTAGAAATAACGTAACTGGGAAAAAACAGAACAACTACGGAATAACCGAAGAATAAAAAAGAAGAAAAGGAAGGATTTTGGGCTAAATGAGCAAAATTATTTTAACGGGCGACCGCCCCACAGGAAGATTACATGTAGGACATTATGTAGGATCTTTGAAAAGACGTGTGGAATTACAAAATTCCGGCGAATATGACAAGGTTTTTATCATGATTGCGGATGCGCAGGCATTGACGGATAACATCGAAAATCCGGAAAAGGTGCGTCAGAATATTCTGGAGGTAGCTCTGGATTATTTGTCAGTAGGTCTTGACCCTGCCAAAACCACATTGTTTATTCAATCCCAGATTCCGGAACTGACGGAATTGACTTTTTATTACATGGATCTGGTAACGGTAGCACGGTTACAGAGGAATCCTACTGTAAAAAATGAAATTATTATGAGAAATTTTGAGGCAAGTATTCCGGTAGGCTTCTTTACTTATCCTATTAGCCAGGCATCGGATATTACCGCTTTTAAGGCAACGACCGTTCCCGTAGGAGAGGATCAGCTTCCTATGATTGAACAGACCAGAGAAATTGTGCGGAAATTCAATTCTGTATACGAAGAAGTTCTGGTAGAGCCGGATGCGTTGCTGCCTGATAATAAGGCTTGTCTGAGATTACCGGGTACGGACGGAAAAGCGAAGATGAGTAAGTCGCTTGGTAACTGCATTTATCTGGCAGATACCGCAGATGATGTGAAGAAAAAGATTATGAGTATGTATACCGATCCGGAACACCTGCAGGTAAGCGACCCGGGACATCTGGAAGGAAATACCGTATTTACTTATCTGGATGCTTTTTGCAGACCGGAGCATTTTGAGAGATACCTGCCGGAATATGCTAATCTGGACGAACTGAAAGGGCATTATCAGAGAGGTGGTCTGGGAGATGTGAAGGTGAAGAAATTCTTAAATAACATTGTGCAGGAAGAACTGGAGCCCATCCGGCAGAAGCGCAAGGAGTATGAAAAAGATATTCCTGAGGTTTACCAGATCCTGAAAAGGGGAAGTGAAGCTGCAAGAGAAGTGGCTGCACAGACTTTGAGCGAAGTGAAGAGCGCCATGAAGATCAACTATTTTGATGACAGTGAGCTGATTCGCATTCAGAGTGAAAAGTACGGACAGTAAGAGAAAACCAAGGAGGTGGAGAAATCTGCCTCCTTTTTGAAGTAACGGAAAGGAAAAGGATTTATCGATGGCAGTATACTGCATGAGTGATATTCATGGGCATTTGAAGCCCTTGCAGGAATGTCTGGAGAAGGTACAGTTTCGTCCGGGAGAGGATGAACTATATCTATTAGGGGATTATATTGACTGGGGACAGGACAGCATTGATGTCCTGCAGTTTCTTATGTTTTTACAGAAAAACGATCCCAGGCATATTCATTGTCTTATGGGGAATCATGAGGATTTGATGCTGCAGACTCTGGTCAATTTCAGAATGGATATTGCGGATGTGTGGCTCAATGGAAACCGGGGAGATCATACGCTGGCGGAATACCAGATGCTGTCGGAACAGGAAAAAATCCAGATCCTGAACTTTCTGCGCGGTCTTCCCTATGGAGCAGAAGTGGAGTGCGAGGGCAAAAGGTATTTACTTGCCCATGCCTTTCCCTATTTTCCCGATCCGGATAAGAATCAAAATCTGATATGTCATATGGCATTGTGGAAGCGTCTGAAGTACGATGACAATCCTTTTGAAAAAATGTTGGATATTTACCCGGAGAAAGAGAAAGAACATTTTGACAAATTTATTTTTGGATTACATACGATAACCAGCGGCTTTTATGAAGAGCAACTGGTGCAGGAGAAGCTGCACGGGAAACGTCCCAAAATTGCAGAGACAGATTATCCCGCCTACCGCGCCGCCTTGGGAGCCAATGAAGTTTTTGCCAACGACTATATGATTAACATTGACTGCGGAGGGAAATGCATTGGTCTGGGAGAGGACAGTAACGACAAATTGCGGATAGAATCCAAGTATGCGAGATTGGCAATCTTGCGGCTGAATGACCGGGCAGTGTTCTATTCATCCTGATCTTTCATATTTTCTGAACATCTGCTGTTCAGAAGCGTAAGAATATGAATTAAGTGTGAACAGCAACGAATTGCCAAAGAAACCCTGGATATGTTATACTAAAATGATGGAAAGGATGGGCACTTGATGGATTGCAAACAGGTTACAAAGTATATTCCTGCTTTTATTGATGAAGATATGGCAGTTCGGGATTTGGAACAGTTTCTGTTGCACATTGAGCATTGCCCGGAATGCCGTGAGGAACTGACCATTCAGATTTTGGTTGCAGAAGGCTTGAATCGGTTGGAAAGCGGCGATGATTTTGACATTAAGCAGGAAATGGAAAGGAAGATACAGCGGGCAAAAAGAAAGATTAAGTGGCATAAGGATATGGAATTTTTGGCGTTTGCCATCGGCTTTGTCCTGTTGTGCATTATCATTCTTCTGCTGATCTGGCTGGTATTATAATGAGCGAAAAATTAGTTTTGATTGACGGACACAGTATTTTAAACCGCGCCTTTTACGGCGTACCGGATTTGACCAATGCCGAGGGCATGCATACCGGTGCTGTGTATGGATTTTTAAATATTCTCTTTAGCATTCTGGATCAGGAGCAGCCGGATTATCTGGCAGTGGCATTTGATGTCCATCAGCCTACCTTCCGGCATGAAATGTATGAGGCATATAAAGGAACCCGGAAACCCATGCCTCCGGAGCTGAGGGAGCAGGTTCCTCTGATGAAGGAAGTGCTGCAGGCAATGCATATCCAGACAGTGGAGCAACCGGGACTGGAGGCAGATGACATTCTGGGAACGCTGGCGCGGAGGGCGGAGCAGGCAGACATGGATGTAGCCCTGGTTTCCGGTGATAGAGACTTATTGCAGATTGCCACCGATAAGGTAAAAATCCGGATTCCCAAGACCAAGGGAGGACGCACCCAGATAGAAGATTATTATGCGGTGGATGTGGAGACTGCCTACCAGGTCAACCCCACCCAGTTTATCGAATTAAAGGCATTGATGGGGGACACTGCAGACAATATTCCCGGTGTGCCCAAGGTGGGGGAGAAAACGGCGAAGGAATTGATGATAACTTACGGTTCCATCGAGAATATTTATGCCCATCTGGAAGAAATCAGCAAAAAGAGCATCCGGGAATCCCTGCGGGAAAACCGGGAACTGGCAGAGTTAAGCAAGACACTGGCAACCATTAAAACCGACGCAGATTTTGCTTTTTCCTTTGATAAGGCCAGGGTGGGGGCTTTTTTTCAGGAGGATTCCTATCCCATCTTTAAAAAATTAGGCTTTAAGAATTTTCTGGCACGTTTTGACAAGGAAGTGAAAGAAGAAAAGGCAGACAGAGTACTTCGTGTCATTGAGGATCTCAATGAGGCAGAAACCTATTTTTCCGCATTGGAGCAGACCGAAGGAAATGGCGTGATAAAGGCTGCCGTTGTTCCGGTTATGGAAGCAGAGAAGCTGGCATCCGGTGCGGCATCCCAGCAGTGGGATATTTATGGACTGGCAGTGGCCGGAGAGGGAGAAGAGGCTGTTTATTTTCCGGTACAGGGATTTCTCACGGGAGAATACCTGGCACAGAAGGTGTTACAGCTTGAGAAAACCGGCAGATTAGGAGTGTGCGAGTCCAAAAAGCTATACCGTTTTTTACAGGACAGAGACAGTTCCCATGCGAAAGCCTTTGATGTACAGATAGCAGCATATCTGTGCAATCCCTTAAAAAATGACTATACCATGGAGGACATTGCTTCGGAGTATTTGGGAAAAACCCTTCCGGATTTATCCGGTTACAGCAAGAAAACCTTGCAGGAATGTATGCAGAAGGAAGAGACGGCAGCCGATATCCGGGAATATTATGGAAGATTTGTGACGGCACTTTATGACAGTACTCCACTTTTGCAGGAAAAATTGCAAAAGCAAGGAATGGAAGAACTATTTGAAACCATGGAAATGCCCTTATCCTATGTACTTTTTGATATGGAGCGGGAGGGCGTGGAAGTATGTCCGGAACAGCTGCAAAGCTATGGACAGGCACTGGTGTCCCGGATTGAGGAACTGGAGCAGTCCATTTGGAAGCAGGCAGGAGAGGAATTTAACATTCATTCGCCCAAACAGTTGGGAGAGATCCTTTTTGAAAAAATGAAATTGCCGGGTGGGAAGAAAACCAAGAGTGGTTACTCCACGGCAGCCGATATTCTGGATAAACTTGCAGAGGATTACCCTATTGTACAGGATATTCTGGAATACCGGGGATTAACGAAATTGAAAAGCACCTATGCCGATGGGCTGATGAACTTTGTAGGAGAGGACAAAAGGATTCATACCAATTTCAACCAGACGATTACTGCAACCGGAAGAATCAGTTCTACGGAGCCAAATCTCCAGAACATTCCCATGCGTACCGAACTGGGACGAAAAATCCGGGAGGTTTTTGTGGCGAAGGAGGGCTGCGTCTTTATGGATGCGGACTACTCCCAGATTGAACTTCGGATTCTCGCCCACATGTCGGGAGATGAAAAACTGATTGCGGCCTATGAGAGGCACGAGGACATTCATGCCATTATGGCATCCCAGGTGTTCGGGGTACCTTTTGCGGAAGTGACTCCCTTGCAGAGACGAAATGCGAAAGCAGTCAACTTCGGAATCGTATACGGAATCAGTGCTTTTGGCCTAAGCCGTGACCTTTCTATCAGTAAGAAGGAGGCGGCGCAATATATTGAGCAGTATTTTGCTACCTATCCGGGGGTCAAAACCTATCTGGATGCCTGCGTGGAACTTGCCAAAAAAGAAGGTTTTTCTGAGACCCTTTACAAACGGCGCAGACCCATTCCGGAGCTTTCCTCCAGCAATTTTATGACCCGTTCCTTCGGAGAGCGGGTGGCGATGAACGCGCCTATACAGGGAACCGCAGCGGATATTATTAAAATAGCCATGATAAAGGTTTATGAAGAATTGAATGCCGCAGGTCTAAAGACAAGACTCATTCTTCAGATACATGACGAACTTCTGTTAGAGGTGCCGGAGGAGGAAGTGGAGCAGGCAAGAAAGATCTTGCAGGAATCCATGGAATCCGCAGCAGATTTGGCAGTGAAATTAGAAATTGATTTACACACAGGAAAGAACTGGTACGACGCAAAATGAGAACCATAGGGATAACAGGCGGCGTGGGAGCCGGAAAATCGGAACTTCTCGCCTATATCGAGACACATTACAACAGCCGGGTTCTGCTGGCAGATACGGTGGGACACCTGGTGAAGGAGCCGGGACAGCCCTGCTATGAGAAACTGGTGGCTTTGCTGGGAAAAGAAATTCTTTCCACTGACGGACAGATTGATCGCCGGTGCATGGCAGAGAAAATTTTTGCAGACCCGAAACTTTTGGAACAGGTAAATGAGATCATTCATCCGGCAGTAGAAACCTACATTTTGGAGCAGATTCGACAGGAGAAGGAACGGGGAACACTGGATTTCTTTTTTGTTGAGGCAGCACTCTTAATTGAGTGCGGATATGAGGACAAGCTGGACGAGCTTTGGTACATTTATGCGGATAGAAATGTGCGGACTGCCAGACTGCGGGAAGCAAGAGGATATTCGGAGGAAAAGATTCAGGAAATTATGGACAGTCAGCTGCCGGAGGAGGAATTTCGAAGGCACTGTCAGGTTGTGATTGATAACAGTGGTTCGCTGCAGGATGCATACCGCCAGATTGACGAGATACTGAAAGGGAATGTGTGAGATGGAAGCAAAAAAATATCCGGGAACGCTGGTATTTGGATTGGATATCGGAACAAGAAGTATCGTGGGGACAGTAGGATATAAAATCGGAGAGCGTTTCCATGTAGTAGATCAGGAAATTCGGGAACATGAGACCAGAGCCATGCTGGATGGGCAGATTCATGATATTCGTAAAGTCGGAAATACGATTCTTTCTGTAAAAGAAGCATTGGAAGAGCGCTTGGGCAGACCTTTAAAGGATGTATGTATCGCGGCTGCAGGACGCGTGCTGCGTACCGTTACCGTGCATGCGGAGCAGACCTTTGAAAAAGAGAAGGAAATCAGCGAAGAAGATATTTACGCATTAACCTCCCTGGGAATCGAAAATGCGTATAAAGAATTTAACGAAACGGCGGATGGTACGGAAAATACGACGAAATTTTATTGTGTCGGATACTCGGTAATCCGGTTTTTCTTAAATGGATATCCCATGGGAAATCTGGAGGGACACAAAGCAAGGGAGGTAGCGTGCGATCTGATTGCCACGTTTCTGCCGGATGATGTGGTGGATGGTTTGTATAAAGCCGTAGGTGTGGCCGGACTGGAGGTGGCAAATCTCACACTGGAGCCTATTGCGGCAATCCAGGTAGCGATTCCCCAGATGTACCGGATGCTAAATATCGCTCTGGTGGATGTGGGAGCCGGCACTTCGGATATCTCGATCACCAGGGATGGCAGTATTATTGCTTACGGTATGATTCCGGTTGCAGGTGATGCTCTGACAGAGATTATTGCCCAGAACTGTCTGGTGGATTTCAATACCGCGGAACAGATTAAGCGTCAATCCGGGGAAAAGGAAGAAGTAGAGTATAAGGATATTATGGGACTGCCCCAGGTGATTACCAGAGAGCAGGTAGCAGCTTTAATCAAGCCCGTTGTTGATCAGATGACCGGACAGGTGGCAGATAAAATCAAGGAACTTAACGGAGATAAATCGGTCAGTGCTGTGTTTGTTGTAGGTGGCGGCGGCATGATTGCCGGTTATACCCAGAGTCTGGCAGAGCATCTGGGTATCCAGAAGGAGCGTGTGGCAGTCCGTGGTCAGGAGGTCATGCAGCAGATTGAGTTCCTGAAAGAGGATGCGAAAAAGGACTCTCTGATGGTAACTCCTATCGGCATCTGTTTAAGTTTTTATGAGCAGAGCAACAGTTTTATTTTTGTTTATTTTAACAAACAGCGGATCAAAATTTATGATAATAACCATCTGGCAGTGGTGGATGCTGCAGTGCAGGCAGAATTCCCCAATGATGGTCTGTATCCCAAACGGGGAAAGGAACTGAACTTTACGATAAACGGGCAGCCCAGGATGCAAAGAGGAGAGCCTGGTGAGGCGGCAGTGATTTTTGTAAATGGCTACGAGGCAGATATTCACACTGCCATCCATGCCAATGATGTCATTGAGGTAAAGGAATCCACCGCGGGAGCGGCAGCACATCTGGAGGTGGGCAAGCTGCCGGAATATCAGTCTACTTTACGGGTAAAGGTCAATGATGCGCTTGTGGAAATGCCAAGATTTGTTCAGGTCAACGGTATTCTTCAGTCAGGGTATTATGCGATACAGGAAGGGGATGTCATTGAAATCCTCAATTATTATACTGTGGAACAACTGGCAGCTTTTATGGATCTGTCCATAGAGGAACCCAATCATGTATATGTCAATAACCGATTGGCAGATGCAAAGACACAGGTATATGAAAACTTTTCGGTAGAGTGGAAAGAGGGAGAGACAAAGACCGAGCCTTCCTACATAGAACCAGAAGAGGAAGAAAACACAAAGGACATGGATGCAGAGGAACCTACTAACTCCGCGGAAGGAGCAAAGGAGGCGCAAACCCAGGCAAAAGAGCAGGATGGCTCCCAGGATGCAACAGTCTTGGCAAGTGACACACCGCAGCAGATTGCAGTGATGGTAAATGGCAAGCCTGTGATATTGTCCGGCAAGAAATCCTACGTATTTGTAGATGTATTTGATTGGATTGATTTTGATTTGTCCAAGCCGCAGGGAAGAGGAATTGTGACGAAACTCAACGACCGGGATGCGCAGTATATGGAAGAACTGCATCAGGGAGATAAACTAGAGATCTATTGGAGAATGGCGTAATGCGTTTATGCAGCATAGCAAGTGGCAGCAGCGGAAATTGTATTTATGTTGGGTCAGATACCACCCACCTTTTATTTGATGTAGGAATCAGTGGAAAAAAGACGGAGAATGGTTTAAAGGAACTGGATTTAAGTCCCAGAGATATTGATGGAATTTTTATCACCCATGAGCATGCAGATCATATTGCGGGGCTGGGGGTGCTTTCCCGGAAATACGGGATTCCTGTTTATGCCACAGCGGGAACCATTGAGGCAATCCGGCAGGTAAAAAGTCTGGGAAAACTGGAGGACACGCTTTTTCATCCGGTGAAAGCGGATGAAAAAGTGATTGTTAAGGATATGATCGTAAATCCTATGCATATTTCCCACGATGCGGCAGACCCGGTGGCTTACCGGATCAGCCATGATCGGAAAAAGGCTGCCATTGTGACAGATTTAGGAAAATACGATGATTATACAGTGGAATCCCTGCGAGGGATGGACGCCCTTCTCATGGAAGCCAATCATGATATCAATATGTTGCAGGTGGGGCCGTATCCTTATTATCTGAAACAGCGTATTTTGGGAGAACGGGGGCATTTGTCCAACGAGGCAACGGGACAGCTTCTCACAAAGCTTCTCCATGACAAGCTGCAGGCAGTTTTTCTGGGGCATCTGAGCAAGGAAAACAATCTCCCGGAACTTGCCTACGAGACAGTGCGGGTAGAGATTAATATGGCCGATACCCCTTATCACGCAGAGGATTTCCGGCTGGCAGTGGCAAAACGGGATGAGGTATCGGAAATTTTTCATATTGCGTAAGCAGCCGACAGGGGTTAAAATACCATAGAAGCGCTAAAAATACAACGTAAAACAGGGAGAAGGAGAAAAATTATGAAAAAAACAATCATAACTGTTGTGGGCAAAGATACCGTGGGTATTATTGCAAAAGTCTGCACCTATCTTGCAGACACCGGAATTAATATTCTGGACATTTCCCAGACGATTGTTCAGGGGTACTTTAACATGATGATGGTGGTGGATATGAACCAGGCAGCGAAGGATTTCGGTATAATCTGCGATGAACTGGATGCTTTGGGAGAGCAGATTGGTGTTATCATCAAGTGCCAGAAAGAAGAAATTTTTGATATGATGCACCGCATCTGATGGACAACAGGAAAGGGTGAATTATGATAAATTTATTGGAAGTAACAGAAACCAACGATATGATTGAAAAAGAAAATCTGGATGTGAGAACCATCACCTTAGGTATTTCTCTGTTAGCA
>USSP01000019.1 GCA_900557385.1 uncultured Lachnospiraceae bacterium | reverse complement strand
TAACAGGAATGGAATCTTCCCAGCAGCGCTCCCAGTAATGTAATCGTCGAACGCATGGAACTCTTCTTCTCTTCTGCCACCCCCATACTGCCTCCGGCTTTCGCTAATGCTTCCGGCAATTCTTTCGGCAAGCCCCTGGTGTCAATCGACAGAGTGTCCTGCTCCCAACGCATACGGCATCCCATATGCTCCAGCAAATGCTGCATCAGAAAGACATCCTTGATTCTGGGACAGCGATGCAGGACAGTCACACCATTCATCAGAATCGTGGCTGCCATAATGGGAAGTGCCGCGTTTTTCGATCCCTGAATTACGGCTTCTCCACTTAAGGGAATTCCTCCGGCAATACGAAAACAATCCATCATAAGGCCTCACAAAAATGCAAGCTTATGACATATTATGCAGTTTGGGTATGTCCTGTTCCTGCTAATAGTCCCGCAGACGGATGCTTCTCGCCACGCTCATGACCAGACCGATCTCAATGAGCAGAAACATCACAGAGGATCCACCATAGCTGATAAAGGGCAGGGATACACCGGTATTCGGAATGGTATTGGTCACCACCGCGATATTTAAGATAACCTGCACGGAAATATGTCCCATGACTCCCACCACCAGAAGTGCTCCGAAAAGATCCTGTGCATTGTTGGCAATGATCATCATACGCCAGATCAGAATTACAAATAGCAAGATAACAGCAATGGCTCCCAGAAGTCCCAACTCCTCACAGATGATGGAGAAAATCATATCATTCTGTGCCTCCGGAATAAATCCTAACTTCTGCATGCTCTTTCCCAGCCCTTTTCCAAAGATACCGCCGGAACCAATGGCATAAAGGGCCTGCAGGGTCTGGAAACCTTTTCCCGAAGCGTAAGCTTCCGGATCCAGCCATGCCAGAATACGTTCTCCACGGAAACCACCGGCTCCCGGATCAGAAGCATTCACAATCACTGCTACTACAGCTGCCACCGCGGCAACACCTGCCAATCCTATGAGGATAAAACGCTTATATTCCGGCGTTGCCACAAACAGCATCAAAAAGGCAATGGCAAAAATGATAATGGCACTACTCATATTGGATGTGATTTTCCACACCATAAGGCAGACCGGCAAAGGCACTGCAAACATGGTCCAGAAGCCTTTTACCGTCCGAATCTTTGGTCCCATTTTACTTGCCAGTGTCGCCAACACCAGAATCATACAAAGCTTCGCCACCTCTGCAGGCTGCAGGCTGAGCGGTCCTATGTAAATCCACCGCTTGGCACCATTTCGCTCTACACCGAAAGGAATGATGAGCAAAATCAGAAAGATGGATGCCATATAACCCAGCATGGCAAAACGCTGCCAGATCTGATAGGGAATATGCGACACTACAAACATGGCAACCAGTCCCAGCACCGATGCCATCAACTGTTTTTTCAGATAGTAGGTTGGATCTCCACTGTCCAGATTTGCCTTATAAGAACTGGTGGAATAAATCATGACCAGTCCGAATCCCAGCAAAAACAAGACCAGGAAGACCAGACTGTAATCAAAGTAGTGTTCTGCTTTTTCTTCTCGTCTCCGATTTCTGTCAGCCACGTACTCACTCCTTTAACTGATGAACCATTTCTTTAAACTGTTTTCCCCTCACTTCATAGTTGGGAAACATTCCCCAGCTTGCACATGCCGGTGACAGCAGTACGGCATCTCCGGGCACTGCCAGTTTTGCGCACAAATCCACGACTTCCTGCAGGCTGTCTGCAAATATAAGATCTTCAAAGCCGTGTTTTCTGGCACAAGCAGCAATTTTTTCTGCCGTCTGGCCAAGCAGAATCAGTTTCTTCACTTTGCCGTCAAAGGCTTCGATCCACTCATCATACTCACTGCCCTTATCATAGCCACCACCGATGAGAATCGTAGGCTTTGTCATCGCTTTGATTCCCTGAATGGCAGCATCAGGATTGGTTCCCTTGGAATCATTGTAGTAGTCCACTCCGTTTTTCGTTGCTACAAATTCAATCCGATGCTCCACTGCCTTGAATCTGCGGATGGTTTTCAAAATGCTCTCCAACGGCACATCCATGGCTCTTGTCATGGCGATTGCTGCCATCACATTCTCATAATTGCACACACCCACCAGATTCATATCGTGAATGGAGAGCAGGCGTTCTGCATTTCCGTTCTTTGCCGCAAAGATGTCCTCTCCTTCCAGATAATAGCCGTTTTCCAGTTTTCTGGCAGAGGAAAAATATACCACCGCTGCCGAGCACCGGTTTCCAAAATCTCTGGTATACTCATTTTCATAGTTTAGTACACATACATCCTGCTTTGTCTGGCGTACAGCGATCCGCTCTTTCGTCTCTACATAGCATTCCATCGTATGATGGCGGTTCAGATGATCCGGCGTAATATTCAAAATAGCAGACACATGGGGATGAAATTCATCGGTGGTTTCCAACTGAAAGCTGCTGATTTCTGCCACGGTAACACTGTCATCTTTTGTTTTGTCTGCCTCTAATGTATAGGGAATGCCTATATTCCCCACGACAAAAGTACGATCCTCTCCGATATAATCCTTCATGATTTCGCCCACCAGCGAAGTAGTGGTGGTTTTTCCGTTGGTACCGGTAATCCCGATCAACTGACCATGGGAACTGCGATAGGCAAGTTCGATTTCTCCCCATACCGGAATCCCGTCTGCCTTACATGCCTCCACCAAAGGAGAATCGATGGGAACACCGGGACTGATTACGAGAAGTGCAATGCTTTTCCGAAGACTTTCCGGCATTTCACCGATAACGATATCTGCCTCCATGCCGTCGGAAAGCTTTGCCCGCACATCCTCCTCCCGCAGCTTCTCGTTCTGATCATACAGGGTAACACGGGCTCCCTGTTTCACCAGAAGATTGGCTGCCCCGATGCCGCTGATTCCTGTCCCTACCACAAGCACATTCTGTTCTTTTACGTTCATTCTTTTATACCTTGCCTTTCCGCAATGCGCAGCTTTATACCACCGATATAAAGTTACATGTAAAAATCAAGCTTTCCCTCAGACTCCCATCAGTGCAACCAGACACAGCAGTGCTGTTACGATGGAAAATACCGTAACCACTCTTGTTTCCGACCAGCCGCACAGTTCGAAATGGTGATGAATCGGTGCCATTTTAAAAATTCGTTTGCCATGGGTCAGTTTGAAGTATGTTACCTGGATTATCACAGACAGCACCTCCACCAGATAAATGAACCCAACAATAGCAATGAAAATCGGCATCTGCATCATATAAGCCGCTGCTGCCACAAAGCCTCCCAATGCCAGGGATCCGGTATCTCCCATAAAAACTTTCGCCGGATATACATTAAACAGTAAAAATCCTAACAGCGCCCCGATGACAGCGCAGGTCACCGGCTCGATACCACTCCCTGTTCCGATTGCCACCACCGTGAAGAAAGCTGCAACTACAACGGTCACAGAGCTTGCCAGACCATCCAGGCCATCGGTAAAATTGGTTCCATTCACCGTGCCGATGACAATGAAGAACAGAATCGGGATATTCCAGATTCCGAAATTAAGGTAATGGCCCTGCCAGAAAGGAATCTTCATGGCAAGGGATACATCTGTATAATTCACTAAATACCAGGCAAATACCCCGGTCACCACAAACTGCAGTACCAGCTTCTGCCATGCACGAAGTCCCATAGAGCGCTTCAACACCACTTTAATATAATCATCCAGAAAACCAATCATTCCAAATCCCAATGTAAGAAACAGGATCGGGATAATTTTAGGATAATCTTTGACATAAAACAAGGAGGTCACCACAATGGCAAACAGGATCATGATTCCACCCATGGTGGGAGTTCCGTTCTTCTTTAAGTGCGCCTCCGGTCCTTCGTTTCGTACAGTCTGCCCTACCTTCAGGCGGTGCAGAAAAGGAATGATAAAGGGTCCTGTTACTGCACTGATCAGAAAAGCGATCACAATAGGAAATACGACGCTGGTTAAACTACTGCTACTCATGATAATTGTTCCTTTCCAAACTTTATCTGTAATATTCCATATCTTATTGATTATACCCCATCTCTTTCAAATAAGGAAGAATGTTTTCAAAAAGCTGTCGGATTACCGGTGCCGCGATGGTTCCTCCATAATAAACTCCCTGGGGATTATGAATGATGCAGATTGCCAGCACCTGGGGATTATCTGCCGGAGCAAATCCCAGGAAAGAGGAAATATAACGATTGGAGCCTCTGGGCAAAGTCTGACTGGTCGCTGTTTTTCCTCCCACACGCCAGCCCTCTACCGCTCCGTTTTTGCCTCCACCCTCACTTACCACTTTTTCCAGGATTTCCCGCATGGTTGCAGAGGTCTGTTCCGATACAATACCGGTAGTCACCGGATATTCAAAGACATGCTCGCCACTACTTATCGCGAAATGCGGCGTCACCCGGTTTCCCCCATTAATAATAGAAGAAACGGTCGTTGCCAGTTGAATGGGGGTAATCTGAAAGGACTGCCCAAAAGAAATGGTTGCCAGTTCCACCTGTCCGATTTTGTCTCTGTTATGCATGATTGTCCCCGCCTCTCCGGGCAGATCAATTCCCGTTTTCTGTAATAGTCCGAAGTGTTCAAAATAATCGTAATACCGCTCTGCCCCCAGGCGAAGCCCCACTGTAACGAAAACCGGATTACAAGAATTTTCTGTAGCCTGCACAAAGGTTTCTGCTCCGTGACCTCCTCGTTTGTGGCATCGGATTCTCCGGTCATCCACCACAATAAAGCCCGGGCAGGAAAACGTATCATTCGGAGTGACTACTCCTTCCTCCAGTCCTGCTGCAGCTGTGATAACCTTAAAGGTGGAACCCGGCTCATAGGTATCGTTAATGCAGCCGTTTCGCCACATTTTATTTAACAGTTCCTGCCGTTCCCCCTCTGTCAGCTGCTCCTGTGGCGTAATCACACCCTGTTCATCCTCGGGAAGCAATTGTTCACCAATAGTATACGGTTTGTTGAGATTAAATTCCGGCACATCCACCATGGCATAGATTTCGCCGTTTTGGGGATTCATCACCAGGATGCAGACCCGTTCTGCCTCCTTTTTTTCCATGGCTGTCTCTGCCAGTTGTGTGGCATAGCTTTGGATATTCAGATCCATGCTGATTTTCAGATCCTTGCCGGCAATCGGTTCGGCTCGTTTCTCTCCCGCTGCTTCTATTTCTACTCCTTTGGCATCTGTCACCGTGAGAATCGTTCCCGGTTTTCCCTGGAGATATTCCTCATAAATGACTTCCAGACCGATAATGCCCTGATTATCGCCTCCTGTAAAGCCCAATACTTTGGATGCCAGCTCTTCATGGGGGTAAAAGCGTTTGAAATCTTCATCCACCTTCACGCCCTCCAGCCCATACTCCCGGATACGATCTCCCGTCTGTTTATCCACGTTACTTTTCACCCGTTCAATAGCGGAATATTTTTCTACTCTTGCCCGGACTTTTTCTTCCGCAAGCTGTAATTCCTCTGCCAGCACCCGGATTACCTTTTCCGGCTCGGTAATCTGATTGTGAATCACGGAAATCGTGCAGACGGTACGGTTGTCTGCCAGAATTTCCCCCTTCCGATCCAGGATCCGTCCTCTGGCCGCTTTAATCGTCCGTTCCCTCTCATGAAGATCATCTGCCATCCTGGTGTAATGCTCCGACTGCCAGATCATCAAATAGATCAGTCTGCCGATTAGAACGGCAAACAAAAAAAGAACTACAGCAAGAACGGTTAAATTTTTTCCCCGGTTATGGCTTTTATTATGCATGAAAAACCTCATAAAAAGGTATTGATATAGTCTATTATCCTTTTTATGAGGTTATTCTTTTCTCTTTCGTCTATTCGCCTGTGCTGCTGTCCCCGGCGGGTGTATCAGGCTCTGCAGGTTCCTGGGATGTTCCCGATGTGATCGGTTCCCAACCTGTCGTGGTTCCGGCTTCTGCCACACCGGTTCCTGCCTCTGAAGTGGCACTGCTTCCCATTACATGTCCGGTCTCAGGATCTACCAGATCACCGGTCTCAGGATCTTTCAGATAGCCGGTCTCAGGATCTACCGGGAAATTTTTCCATGCCTGGGAGGAAGTATTTTCTTGTTGTACATCACCTGTATTTTCTCCGGCAGCTTCATCTGTAGTGGGCTCTTCACCGGTTCCTTCTTCACCGGTTCCTTCTTCCCCGGTTTCATTCACCACCGGATTTCCGTTTTCATCCAGATCCGGGCTTTCATTTCCGGACACGGACTGACTGTAATACAACGTATCTGCCAGCTGCTTTTCTTCCAGTTCCTGGCGTTCCTTATCCGACAATTCCTCCGTCATAAAGATATTCATATAAGGTAGTACTTCCGTCAGTATATTCCGTACAATACCGGTCGCGAATTTTGCATCATCCTGTCTGGGAACGTTGGGTCTGTCCACAACCACATAGATCGCTATCTGTGGATCGTTTGCAGGGGCATATCCCATAAAAGAAACCACATAATTTTTCTTATCACGGGGTACCATTTCCGCTGTACCGGTCTTACCACCGATGGCATAGCCTGCCGGTCTCGCCGTATGACCCGTACCTTCTGTTACAACACCGTTGCAGTAATCAATCAGCTTCTCACATGTAGACGCCGATACTGTTTGTTTTAAAACACGCGGCTCGATATTTTTGACGGTAGCTCCGCTGCCGGTCTGAATCTTGCTGATCATGTGGGGCTCATAATAATAGCCACCGTTTATCAAGGACGAAAATGCGGCAATCATCTCGATCATGGTCACATTATATCCCTGTCCAAAGGTGGAGGTTGCCAGTTCCGAAGGACCCATAGTGGACTCATTAAACACCAGGGATGCTGTTCTGGCTTCCCCGGCCAGATCAATATTGGTTTTCAGTCCGATGTTAAAAACCTGGCTCTCTTTCAGGAAGCTGCTGATTCCCATGGTCTGACCGATATGCATCAATGCCACGTTACAGGATTTCTCGATAGCCTCCTTCACGGTAATGTCTCCGTCACCATAGGTATTATGGCAGCGAATCGTATGTCCCCCCACTTCCAGGGAGCCGTTACATATATAATGCTCATTGCCAGTAATCGCTCCGGTTTCCAGAGCTCCTGCCACCGTCAGCGTTTTGGCAACCGATCCCGGTTCAAAGGTATCACTGATACAGAAATTACGCCAGATTCCATTTAAGGTAGAATAATAGGTATCATCATCCTTCATCTGCTGGATTTCCTCATCGGTATACCACTCCGACAAATTATAGGGATCATTTAAGTCAAAATCCGGATAGCTTGCCATCGCCAGAATTTCACCACTGTGTACATCCATAATGATACAGCCGATGTTTTCCGCTCCGGGTCCTTCCCGTACCTCATCCCGGTGCGCATCGCTGAATTCTTTCATGTACTTCTCGACGATTCTTTGGATATTGGCATCAATGGTTGAGACGATGGTATAACCGTCTACTGCCGCAATGGTCGTTCTTTCCAACGTTGAGTCATCATTCAGATAACCATATTCCCGTCCCGGCGTACCATTTAACACATCGTCATAGTATTCCTCTAGCCCGAACATGCCATTATTGTCCCCATTGGTAAACCCGATGACATCACATGCCAGAGTTGAATTCGGGTATTTGCGCACATAACTTTCATCAAACCAGACTCCCTGAATGTTGGGATTATTCTGCGTATCATTTTGCAGTTCCAGGAAGCCGCTGATTTCGTCATAGCCGCATTGCTTTTTCAGAATATAATACTGGGAAGTAGGATTGTTATTGATATAAGCCCGCACCGTACTTTCGTCAAGATCGAATTCCTGCTTTAAGGCGGATAACGTAGGCTCCAGATACTCTTCCTTACGAAGCAGTGCCTTTGTATCCAGGATCACACTGTACACTTTTTCACTTACTGCAAGGCTGGTTCCCTTTGCATCCAGAATATCTCCACGTTTATAGGGAATCGTTCTGGAATCGTACTGTTGCTGACTTAACACCTGCTTTTTGTATTTGTTGCCATCATAACGGTTAATCTGTGCCAATCTGGCACTTAACCCGGCAAAAGCTACCAGTATCAGTAAAAATAATACCAGTAGCTTCTTTTGCATTTTCCGGGAAAACCCGTTTCCTTTTTTCTTTTTATCAGAAGTTTTTTTTCTGTTATTACACCTGCTTTACTTATCTGGAATTTCTTTGTATTGTCTCACATAGTCACTGCCTTCATTGGAATAGGTAATGATCTGACCTTCCCCTGCATAAGTCATCCCCAGTTCACCAATGGCAATACGCTTGATTTCCTCCAGATCGATATTGCTGGTGATGCGGCTGTACTCTTCATCGTTTGCAAGCTTCAGATCATTTAACTGACTCTCCAAAGTCGCGATGTGTTTCACACTGTTGGTAATGTCAGACTGCAGGGAAATATATCCCACCAGAACCACACCGACTGCCACTAATGCAAGGCATAAAAAAGTCACATACCCCAAATTCATATGAACCGCCTTTTCACGATTCTTACGATTGGCATTGGTCAGTTTCTTTTGAGGTTTTCGGCGTACTTCCTCCCGTATGTCAAGTTCCCTTGCCGTATTATCGTAAATGTATGCAGTTTTATTTCTAACCTGCCTTGTTGCCATTGTTACAAATACCTTTCCTAAAATTCATAATTTGCCTCTGCTGTCTTTTCAAACACCCGCAGTTTTGCACTCTTGGAGCGGCTGTTCTCCTCCAGTTCCGCTGCCCCCGGCAAAATAGGTTTTCTTGTAATCACCTTTCCTGCAGATTTTTTGCCACAGACACATACCGGAAATTCCGGTGGACATGTGCATGGATTCTCTCTTCTTTTAAATGCAGATTTCACGATCCGGTCTTCCAGTGAATGGAACGTAATGATACACAATCTTCCTCCCGGATTCAGCAGATCAATCATCGTATCCAGGGAATTTTTCAGCACATCCAGCTCATGATTACATTCAATACGGATTGCCTGATAGGTCCGCTTGGAAGGATGTCCACCTGTCGCTCTCATTTTGGCAGGAATCGCCGCCTTAATAATCTCATTCAGCTGTCCCGTTGTTTCAATGGGGGCTTTGGCACGTTCCTGCACAATGTGCTTCGCAATATTTTTTGCAAAAGGATCCTCGCCATAATCACGAATCACGCGGAACAGTTCCTTTTCGGAATAATCGTTCACGATTTCTCTGGCACTGATGGTCTGGCGTCTGTCCATACGCATATCCAGAGGGGTGTCTACCTTATAAGTAAACCCACGTTCCACAGTATCCAGCTGATAGGAGGATACCCCCAGGTCCAACAGAATACCGTCTACGGATGCAATCCCCTGTTGTTCCAGTACGGTTTTCATATTCACATAATTGCTTCGCACAATGGTGACCTTTTCTGAAAAAGGCGCAAGTCTCTCTGTGGCTGCCGCAATCGCTGCATCATCCTGGTCAATCCCGATCAGTCTGCCACCCTGTAATCGGGATGCGATTTCATAGGAATGTCCACCGCCGCCTAATGTGCCATCCACATAAATACCATCCGGCTGTATTTTTAAATTTTCTATCGTTTCGTCCAATAATACAGACTTATGTACAAATGCCATCTGTTAAAAGTCCCCTTCCGGATCAGATACCCAGACCCAGTTCTGCCATTTGTTCTGCCACTGCGTCCATATCCTCTTCGTTCATCTGGCTCTCTGCCAGCTTTGCCTTATCCCAAATCTCAATCCGGCTGGCTACACCCAGCAGTACCACATCCTTTTCCAATCCCGCGAATTCTCTCAGAACGGTTGGAAGAAGAATTCTTCCCTGCTTGTCCACTTCCACCTCCGCAGCTCCTGCCAGGAAAAAACGGACAAACTGTCTTGCACTTTTGTTGGTAAGTGGCAGCTGCTTGAGTTTCTCTTCGAACACATTCCACTCGGCATTATCGTACACAAACAAGCAGCCATCCAATCCCTTTGTCACAACGAAGGTATCTCCCAACGCTTCGCGGAACTTTGAAGGAATGATCAACCTGCCCTTTGCATCCACTGTGTGGTTGTATTCACCCATGAACATAGCCATCACCAACTTTAGAAGGGAAAACTTGAATTAGAGCAAAATCTGCCACTTTGTTTCACTTTGCTCCACTTCATACCACTTCACACCACTATCTTACCCCACTGATCTCCATTTGACAAGATAAAATTAAGGATTTCATAAATTTGCGATGGATTTCCTATCAAATTTCCTGTCACAACACAAAAAAGCACCTTGCCATGTTTTTCACATAGCAAGATGCTTTTTGTCTGTTTCCTTTTCAGGTTTTATTCTGTTTTTGCTGTTTCCTCTTCGGACTTCTCCTGCGGTTGCGGAGGCTGGAAACTTAAATCCACTGTTGTCCAAAGAGACTGTCCCTTTTTGATCTTAATCCGTACAATCACGGCAGTCACAATGGAAAAAACTACCAGCACGGCTGCCAGCAGACGACTCACGGGGATTCCGCTGGAACTGATCTGCAGCTGATCTGTACGAAGGTTTTCGATCCAGAACCGTCCCAGACCATATCCTCCGAAATAAACCAGACAGAGTTCACCATGAAATTTCTTATGTTTCCGATACAGAAAAATCACCAGCAATACTCCCAGATTCCATAAGCTTTCATAAAGAAAGGTGGGATGTACCTGGATGTAGTTGGTTCCCTCCACCACATGAGAAGCGATACTCTGGGTAATCTCCCCGGAGCGAACCGCCTCGATTGGCAAGCGCATGGCAAGCAATCCATCACTGTACTGTCCAAAGGCTTCCCGATTCATGAAGTTGCCCCAGCGTCCGATAATCTGCCCTGCCAGGAGTCCCATAATTGCCGTATCTCCCATCTGGAAGAAGCTTTGTTTTCTGATTTTACAAAAAATAAATAATGTAAGAAAAGCCGCAATAACACCGCCGTAGATTGCCAGTCCTCCATTGCGGAGATAAAAGACGGAAATGGGATTATCTTTATAAGCATCCCAGGCAAAAGCCACATAATAAATACGTGCTCCGATAATGGAGAAAATAATGGCATACAGGGCAAAATCCCAATATACATCCGGATTCTGCTTCGTGCGTTTCGCTTCCATCGTCGCAATCCAGATGCCACATAACACACCGATCCCGATAATGACTCCATACCAGGCAATGGTAAAACCAAAAATCGAAAAATTTTTGGGTACATTCTGCAGATAAATTCCTAAATGTGGAAATGCAATATCCGTACCACCCATAATATCCGGCATAAAACTCACCTCAACTTACCAAACTCATTATACATTGAAACGGAACAGGATCACATCGCCATCCTGTACCACATATTCTTTTCCTTCAATACGAACCAGACCCTTTTCCTTTGCCGCTGCAATGGAGCCCTGATCTAACAAATCCTGATAATTGATAACTTCCGCTTTAATGAAACCACGTTCAAAATCAGAATGGATTTTGCCCGCTGCCTGAGGTGCTTTCGTTCCCACCTTAATCGTCCAGGCTCTGGTCTCATCCTCACCACTGGTAAGAAAGCTCATCAGCCCCAACAGACGGTAGCTGGCTGCAATAAGCTTTTCCAGACCGGATTCTTTTAGTCCTAAATCCTCTAAAAACATGGCTTTTTCGTCATCATCCAGTTCTGCGATCTCCTGCTCAATCTGGGCACAGATGACAAATACTTCGCTGTCATTCTCCGCTGCAAATTTGCGGACAGCCTGTACACCGGCATTGTTTGCGCCGTCATCTGCCAGGTCTTCCTCGCCTACATTGGCGGCAAAGATTACCGGTTTGTAGGTCAGCAGATTGTACTCTGCCAGCCATGCCAGTTCGTCCTCGTCATCGGTCACAAAGCTTTTTGCCAGTTTGCCGGATTCCAGATGTGCTTTCATGCGCTCCTGTAAATCCAGTTCTCTCGCCTGCTCTTTATCCATGCGGGCAGCCTTCGCTGTTTTGGCAATCCTTCTCTCCAGGATCTCAATATCGGAAAAAATCAATTCCAGGTTAATGGTCTCAATATCACGTAAGGGATCAATACTTCCGTCCACATGCACCACGTTGGTGTCCTCAAAGCATCTGACTACATGGACAATAGCGTCCACCTCACGGATGTTGGAAAGGAACTGGTTTCCCAGACCTTCCCCCTTGGATGCACCTTTTACCAGTCCGGCAATATCTACGAATTCGATGACTGCCGGGGTTACCTTTTTGGAATGATAAAGCTCGCCCAGCTTTTTCAGACGCTCATCCGGCACCGGCACAATTCCGATGTTGGGGTCGATGGTACAGAAGGGATAGTTGGCACTCTCTGCTCCCGCCTTGGTCAATGAATTGAATAATGTACTTTTTCCTACGTTGGGAAGTCCCACAATGCCTAATTTCATTTTATCTTATACCTATCCAGAAACCCTTGATTTACAAGGCTTTCTGCCTTTCTCTAAATTTTGTCTACGCCCTTTTTACGCCCTTTTTTCATATCAGGCTGGCGTAGCTTGTTCAAATTGGCGGACGGCTTTTATCATAGATTCGTCTGTCACATGAACATATCTGTCCATTGTTGTTTTGATACTCGCGTGTCCTAAAAGCTGCTACAAGACCTTTGGCTGTACGCCGCGCTCGATTGCGCGTGTGGCGTAGGTATGTCGCAGAGCGTGCATACAAAAACGCTTGATACCAGCTTCATCACACAACTTGTATAGGTGGGTATCATAGGAACTGTTTTTCGCCGGTTCCCCGGTTCGC
>USSP01000018.1 GCA_900557385.1 uncultured Lachnospiraceae bacterium | reverse complement strand
AAGCGATTTATGACCCTCTCCGACCATATAGGAAAACAACGTGTTGACATAAAACAGCATCGTGTATTCAAAGCAGATTTCCGGTCGGTAGGTTTCAAGATAACCGAATTTCTTCGCATTTTCCAGAATGCCCCGTCCAGCCGCCATCCGGTCTTCACAGCGCTCCCTGCTGATGGTATGCACCGTGGACGCTTCATGCTGGTAATAAAAATACATGACCTCCGGGATATATTCATAATGATGTGCCTGTAAAAGCACCGCGTCGCTGATCGCATTATCCTCGTAAAAAATGTGCTCCGGAAAGCGGATGCCGCTGTCCATGAAAATTTCCCGGCGATAGACCTTTACAACAAGGCTTCCGCTGTCTAAAATCAATGACCGACACTGTTTATTGCCAAGCACGCCGCTCTGCTCTGCTTTGCCGTTTTCCACACGTTTGCCAATTTTCATGCTGTGTTCATCCGTCAGGCAGTAATCACAGCCCACCATATCCGCACCGGTTTCCTCTGCTTTTTTCAGCAGTTTCTCATACATTTGGGGGGCAATCCAGTCATCACTGTCAATGAAACCAACCCATTCTCCGGCGGCATGTTCCAAACCGGTATTCCGGGCTCCCCCCTGTTTTTTATTCACTTCATGGCGGAAGCTCCGAACCTTGTCTGCATGCTTTCTTTCATATTCCCGGAGAATACGCCAGGAATCATCGGTGGAGCAGTCATCCACTGCGATGATTTCAAAATCCTGCAGTGTCTGCGCCAACAGGGACTCCATGCAATAAGTGAGTTTTCCCCCGCCTGCCATATTGTATACCGGAACGATAATGGATAACTTCATTTATCTCTCTGCCTCAATCTTTCCGTTTTCTACGCGGTAAACATGGTCACATTTTTCGATGGTCTGCAGGCGGTGGGCAATGATAATCAGCGTCTTTTTGCCATGGAGACTATTGATGGAATCCATAATCGCTGCCTCCGTGTCATTGTCCAACGCGGAAGTTGCCTCATCCAGTACCAGTACCTCCGGATCATTGTAAAGTGCCCGGGCGATACCGATACGCTGACGCTGACCTCCGGACAGGCGGATCCCCCGCTCACCTATGGTGGTATCCAAACCTTCCGGGATGCTCTTAATATACTCGTCTAACTGTGCTTCCCGCAAAACTTCCCACACCCGTTTCTCATCAATCTGGTCATCCGGCACACCAAACGCTACATTCCGGCGAATGGTATCGTCCAGCATGAAAATCATCTGGGGAATATAGCCGATATTTTTCAGCCAGCCTTTGTAATCACTGCGGATGTCCGTATTGTCCGCATAGATATGTCCGTCCTTCACTTCCAAAAGTCCCAGCAAAATATCCACCACCGTGGATTTGCCTGCACCTGAGGAACCCACGACTCCTACCGAAGTGCCTACCTGAATCTCAAAGCTCGCATGGTCAAAAATCAGTTTGTCCGTATTGGGATAGGCATAGGTAACATTTTCTACGCGGATTTTCTCTTTTACGGGAAGTTTCTGTTGATCCGGCTTTGCAAATTCCGTCTTTACTGCATCCTCACTGATCTCATCCTGCAGATTGTCGCTGACATTCATAAAGAAGGGCTCGAAATATGCCATGTTGGTCAACTGATTGTTGATCCGGTTGGCACTTGGAATCAAACGCACTGCAGCCAGTCCGAACACACTGATGGTTGCCACCATGTCTGTCAGATCCTGCCCTGCTAACATCATGACCATCAAGTAGCCAATCATCACGATAATACATACGGTTTCAATCAATAATCTGGGTGTGGCGCTGTACAGACTGTATTTCTGTACTGCATCTACATAGCCATGACCGCAGGTCACATATTCATCCACGAAGTACTGTTCCTTCTGGGTAATTTTTACTTCTTTGATTCCTGTAACCGTCTGGGAAATCCATTTAAACAGTTTACTATAATAATCCTGGTTGTCCTGTCCCGCCTTTTTCATGGTGGGTTTAATGAGTTTCATAATAACCAGTAAGGTAAACACCAATACTACAGCAATGACTACTGCCATCAATGGCTGCAGGACGAAAAGGGTCAGGCTCAGCGTCAGGAAGATAATACATTCCGAAGTAATCTGCAGCACTGCCAGAATCAATGCATACATATTATTCACATCCGAAGTGATATTCCGCTGAATGACTGCTGTATCCGCATTCAGATAAAACTCATAGTTCCGTTTCAGATAATTGCGCATCATACGCTCTGAGGTTCTGAACTGATTGGTATATACAAAGTGGAGCGTTGCCTTCTGCTGTAAAAACAAAAAGCTGTTTTTCAGGATAAACGCAAAAATCAGTGCCGTCATAACCACCATGGCAAACTGGGTGGTACTTTGCATATGCATTCCTTCATACAATGCGCTGACTGTCTTATTGGTTTCCACAGATTCCGGGTTAATTACCACGGTAATTACCGGAAAAATCAATGTAATACTTGCCGTCTCCAACACCGCTCCCACGATCATCAGCAGGACAAGCCAACCCATGGTTCGCTTTTGTTTTTTATCCAGCAATACATTTAACTTGCGTAAAATCTTCTTCATGTTAAACCTTTCTGTTTTTAAATGTAGTCGTTCTGACGGTGGATTTCCGGTGCTTCGTACTTGTCCAGGAAATCCCTTCCCAACATCACGTTTTCTCTGGTGAACTGAATGGCATTGGTCACCGTCAGCACAGAAATTACTTTGTCAAAGAAAAGTCCCGGGATGAAATTCATCATCTCCATGGGGAATTTCCCATCCAGAACCACACAGTCTGTAAACAACTCTTCATAATCCAACGCATCCCTCGGATGGGGTTTGATAAAAATCTGGGCATCCTTCCGATACATTTCCACGATATCACGGAAAATTTTCTCTCGGACAGTCAGGGTGCAGAGGGGTTCTGACAGCACCAGGATTTTATGCTCGTTTCCCTCCTGAATCTGCCGTTTCAAACCATCCATATCTTTCAGGAAAGAACGAAGAATCACATCCTTATCCTGCTCTGTAAGCTGCTCCACCAGTTTTGCCCGGGGCACTTCCTTATATTTTTTCAACGGATATTTCAACACAGAGGTATCGTTCACTTCCATATCCAGACAATATTTTCCATAACCATTCTGAATAAAAATCAGGTTATGTGCAGCCATCCATGCCTTGATCTTAAATGCTCCCCGATTATCATAACGGGCAGTATCATAATGTTGGATACAGTTCAGTCCGTCCTCCAGTGCATGATAATAAATCTTTTTATAGCTTAAGTAGTAGCCAATGGGATCAGAGTCACAGAACACATAGATATCCCGATAGTTTTTAAAATCCACGGGAATATAAGGTTCCTCCAGTTTTCCATACCGCTTGCAGAAGCGGATTCGTTCCAACATGTTACATACAATGTTTCCCCGGTCTTTTTTTAAGGAAAGCAGTTCCGGGAACTGGGAAAAGTGTTTCTCTTCAAAGGGAATCACCTGATTCCAGAACCCGGTTGCATCCATTCGTTCCTTCAGTCCGGAAAAGTCATTGGACATGGTGCTGAGCAGAATATCTGCTTTATCCAGTGTTTTGTCTTCTTTATCTGCTTTTTGCAAAGCACATTCTTTCAAATACGCTATATAAACATGATAAAAGGTATGACAGACATAGACTCTGGTGACATGTTTCATGTTATACTACTCCTCTTACTCTCATGGTCAGGCGATGTACCCGCCGCACTGTTTTCGGTGCTGTGGCAAACAGCATCAGATAAACCCGATTTTTACGGGTCAACCAGGGATTATGCAAAATATCCTTTCGATGGCTTTTCAAATATGCCACAATCTGTTGATACATCCGGTTCTCCCTGGTCATCTGGGAAATAGGAATATGCAGCAGATAATCCAGTCGCTGGTATAAATTAAACCGGATTGCTTCCGCTTCCAACTGCGGGAAATCCAACAGCACCTTATCATATACCATATCTGCATTGTTCACAATATCCACAAACACGCGGGAAAATTCTTCCTTTGACTGTTTTCTGGTATTAGAGCCAATCCGGTAAAACACATGGTAGCTGTATCCGGGTAAAGACCAGAGCTGATGCAGCTCCGGAAGCATTTGCACCATGAGATAAAAATCTTCATTTAACACGCCCTCCGGGAAAAGTCGAGGTTCCGCATTCCTTGGGAAGAAAAGTTCTCGGTGAATCAGTTTCGTACAAAAAGAGCAATCCCCCCGATGCATCAATAGTTCCCGTAAAAAGTCTTCCGCTGAAATCGCTTCCAGTTTTTCAGGCGGGACACAGATGTCCGGTAATAAGTTTCCTTCCACATCAATTTCATTGCGTCCCACCTGTGCCATCATTCCCTGATGCTGCAGAAGTACCTCCAGCAGACGCTCATACATATCCGGCTCCACAAAATCATCGCTATCCACAAACCCCAGATATTCTCCCTTCGCCTGTCGAATACCGTAGTTTCTGGCAGAAGAAGAGCCTCCGTTTTCTTTATGGAACACGCGAATCCGGTTGTCTTTGCCTGCCAGTTGATCGCACAAATCTCCCGTTCCGTCCGTAGAGCCATCATCCACTAACAGAATTTCTATCTTTTGATATGTCTGGGCAAGCAGGGAAGCTACACAACGTTCCAGACAATCCAATATATTGTAAACCGGTACAATGACACTGACCAGTTTCTGCTCTTTGTTACTTTCCATCCTAATAACCATGCCTTTCCATAACCCGCAGGCTTTGGGAGTTGCCCACAAGATTTCGCATGAAAATCTATTTTCCCACGTTTCCCGTCATGGTGCGGTACATCTTCCGCTGAGAAATTGCCGGCGCCGGACTTCCGGGTCCCAGCTGCGGAAATTGGCTGTCCGAATCCGTCAGTTGCTTTCCTGCATGCAGTTCTTCACACAGCCGCAAAAAATGATCGGCTGCCTGTTCTGCGTTCCAGGTTCCTATAATGGTATCATACGCGTTTCGTGACAATTGCCGACACAGTTCAGGATCTTTAGCAAGTCTGACTACGTGAGAAAGGCATTCCTGTAAATTCCCATTTTCATAAACCAGTCCGTTTTCTCCATGCTGCATCAGGTAAGGAGCTGCCCCCAGGGCATGATTCACCACTACGGCGCACCCGCTGTTCATGGCTTCATTCAACACGGCTCCCCATCCCTCCTTATAATCGCTGGTAAACAGAAAGATCTGTGCCTTCTCCATATATTGTCGTACCTGTTCCGGCTTCTGAAACCCAGTAAAAGTTACCTGTTGTGTCAGCTGTTCCTGTCCTGCCCGTTTCTTCAGTTGCTCCCGCATCTCGCCATCGCCTACCATGGTAAGGTGAAAGGGAATCTCTTTTTCCTTCAGTGCTGCTGCCACCTGTAATGCGACTTCCGGATGCTTCCAGTCGATAAAACGCCCTGCCCAGAGAATTTCTACCGGCATCTTTGCGTTCCGCCGCTGTTTATTCTCCAGAAAGGCCTCCTCATAGATTTTCTTTGGCGGGAAATATCCCCAACGGAACATTTTATGCGGAAAGCTGTGAATCAACGCAAAATCCGATGCCACATAACCGCCTGCACATAAAAGATAGTAGGGTTTTTTACGATATTGAATGTAGTCCCGGTATTTTTGCCTTAATCCACGGGGTGAAATGGCTTTCCATTGCCCTTCCTTGTAGATCCGCTCGGAGTTCCGGAAGGTCAGTCTGCCTGCCTGCAGGCGAGGCACAATCAATTCTTCCATGCCTGTCCAGCCGAAAATCACCACATCGCTGTCCCAAATCAGCCGTCTGCAGGTCTCCTCCTGTTCCCAGAATTTCCGTACAAAGGAAAGGCTCTGTACCGAGGTGTCCCACCCCATCTGCACCCGCTCTTCCTCCATAGGCTGGGTCTGGATAAAGGTATAATCCTCGCCAAGACGGGCCCGCATCGCTTCCGAAAAGGGTTGTTGATGATGATTCATGTAATTAGAAACAAAGGTTACTCTCATGGGTGAAGAATCTCCTGATAAATTTCCATTAAACGTGCAAAATTTTTCTGTGGATCATGGGTCTCCAGTGCCCGCGCTCTGGCATTTCGCGATAATTCATTTTCCAGATCCGCATCCTCAAAAACACGCATCACCCGTCTGGCAAGTTCCTTTTCATCGGAAAATTCATAAAAAAGTCCCTCTTTTTCATCGGTGAGAAGACTTTCCAGTCCTCCAACCCTGGAGCTTACCACCGGTACCCCCAGCAGCATGGCTTCTCCGATGGAATTGGAAGAGTTCTCCATAGATGAGGCACAGACAAACACATGGGCATGTAAAAACTCCTGCTTCATCTGATCCGCATCCAGTTTACCGAGGAATGAAACCTGTCCGGTGCATTGGTATTTTTTCATCAATTCCAGCAGATATTTTCCGTAAGAGGAAAGCTTTATTTTTTCTTTCCAGGTATGATGGGCAGTAATCACATCTCCCGCCACATGCACCGTCACATCCGGATACATCTCACGGATCAGAGGCAACGCTTCGATCACCTTGTGCAGTCCCTTCAATGGATAATTGCCCTGACTGACAAAAATCTGATGAGGTTTGCAACTTTCCTCTTTCCATGTTTCTCCGTCATAGAAATTGCTTCGCATGGTTTCATTCATAAAATGATACTGTATGGAGGGATGTACCCGTAAAGCAGCCTTTTGGTCAAACGCCGTCCGCCCGGTCACGTGATCTGCCAATCGCAGCAGCTGCGTCTCATGTTCTGCACGGAGCGCAAACTTTTCCTGTTGCTCCTGAATGTTATCCCGTTTCAGCCAATCCCGGAAGGTAAAGCGTTTGATGATTTTTTCCGGCAAATCGGCAAAGTAGGCATCCGCACAGGCACTCATGATTCCCTGCAGTCCCACCAGAATCCGCTGTGGCTTTCCGAAAGCTTTCGCCGCCGCCAGGGCATGGGGATATTCCGTTCCAAAGATATGGAGCATATCCGGTTGAAACAATCGGATGATCTGCTCGATCTGGCGCTCCACCTTAAAATCATAGAAATGAAGGTTTACGTTGTCCTGTATGATTCCAAAATAAGGAAAGCCCTGTGCCTCTCCCTGAAGAAGCTCTTTTCCTTCTCCATCCTGGGATTCATAAACTTTTTTCAGGCTGTCCGGAATGGGAAAGCAAATACCGATTTCCACATCCCGCTTTGCTTTTTCTTTCTTAATCTGTTCCAAAATACCGGTGATCCAGCCCTCTTTATTGGTGGGCTGCAATCCCAGACTTTCTGCCACTACCGGTGGCATCTGATTACAAATCCATAATACACGCATTCCTGCTTCTGCCTCTTTACTATCGATGATAAAATTTTTTCACAATGTTATTATATGCGTCCGCAAATTTGGGATTGGTGGCCAGTGCATGCCGTAAAGGTGCCAGTGTGAGAATTAAATAGGTTCGATACCGGAAACGCTGTCCCAGGGTCATATATATCCCCGTGATCTCCCGATGTTCCCTGGCAGACTGTCTTTCGTTCTCCCTTGTCTCAGAGAAACCACCGCCCTCATAGGATACCACACAGGTGGGCACATAGGTAAACTGCGCCTTTTTCTCGAAATAACACCACAGGAAATGTTCATAATCTGCCCGTACTCTGTACTGTGGACGGTACTGTCTCTCCTGAAACAGATCGGTAGAATAAAAGCAGGTCTGATGACATGGAATATTCCGATAGCAGGTAAAGGCATTGATCTGCGGTGCCGCATATTCAACAGAACCGCTTAATGCCTGATAGCGGTTTCCATAGAAAATATGCTTCTTCCGTTCTGTCCCGATTGCCTCGGCAAACTGTTCCAGCACCTGTCCGGAATAAAAGTAGTCCCCACAGTTCAAAAACAGGCAATACTCTCCCGTCATATAGGAACAGGCCTGGTTCATGGCATCATAAATGCCCGCATCCTTCTCACGTACGATGCGGATTCGGTTCTCACCACTCCCGGAGATCCTTTCTTCCAGTTTTTCCACCGAGCCGTCAGTGGAACCGCCGTCTTTCACAATGACCTCATAATTTCCATAGGTCTGTATCAAAATACTGTCTATGGTTTGTTTTAATTTTTCGCCTGCATTCAGGCATACCACCAATAGTGAAAAATTCACACCCATTACCTCATGATACGGAACTGCACTTATCACAATCGAAACAGCCAGGTCTCATAGGGAAGTAATCCCACGTTCACATCCCCGGCTTTGAACAAAAACATTCCAAAATATACGATTCCTGCCAGAATGATCATCCCCCGCCAGAATTTCTTTTCCTTTTCCTCCATTCCCTGTAAGAGAGCCGGCAAAAAGAGAATGTGGCTGATGGTCAGATAATAACCGATCCTGGAAATAATAGGGAGAAACGAACAGCAGGTATACAGCACACAGGCTCCCAGGTTCAGATAGAAATAAAACAGATTCTCCTTATTGCCCTTCACACATTTCCGGTAATAGAGCAGGCTGAGCGCCAGCACTGCCAGGCATCGCAGGATATTGGGAATGCTGGTTCCTCCCTCCAGATATTCCGTATCTTTATAAGAGGGATACAAAAGCACCACCACATTCAGATAAAAATCCCTAAAAAGCAGGAAACTAATGCAGAGCACCCCTGCTGCCGCCAGCATCCATTTCTTCCAATCTAACGTTGCCAGTAAATACAGGGGAAGGATTACCAGCAGGGACTTATGAAACATAGAGCCTAACAGCACCATCAGGACAAACCGTCCATACTGTTTCTTTTGCACATATCCCAGACAAAGGAAAGCGATTGCCAGTGCCAGATAATACCGCACCGTGTTCATGGTCTGGAAATAGTAGCCCAGGGTCATAAACAGGAAAAAGGTGAGGGGGAAATCCAGGCTCTGGCGCATCATCCCCACCAGAAACAGTAAAACAGTCACAAAAGCATAGATGGCAAACATCAGCTTTGCATTTTCAAAGCCGGACAAGGTATTAATCAGTCTTACCAGTCCATTAAAGCCGATTTCCGTAGGCACTACCTGATTGTATTCAATAAGATGGACAAATTCCACATACCGTTCATAGTCATTTCCGATACCGGTACGAAAAGCAGAAACGCCAAACAAAAGCAGGAAAATCAAGGTTAACGCCAGACCGTTGATGGTCTGCTGTCTGGTCAGCCGGCTTGCCTGTTGGGGAAGTGCCATCTGTTCCCCTCCTGTCAGGAAACGGGAGGGCATCCGTTTACTACACACCAGCCCTGCAAAGAGAACCGTGATGGTAGTCAATGCAATATAAAAGAGCATCTTCTTTACTCCTTCGACATAGGTTCCAGCCGATAACCGGCTTTCATCAACTGCTTTGCCTGAGCCATGGGGAACTGCTCACACATCGTCTTTCCGTGTTTATATAGGAAACGGGCTCCCATAAGGGGCGCCAGCCGTCCATAGAGATAGTGGTACAGCACCCCTCTGTCATAGAAAAACTTGTCATTATAGCCGTTAAACCAGGTGGAAGGACGGGGGATTTCTTCGCCGATGGTAACCGGTACGGCAAACACCTTCATTCCCTTCTTGATGCAATCCCGGATGAAAAGGCTGTCCTCACCATTACTGTATCTGGCGCCTCCGCCAAACCACAGGTGATAGGTGAGATTCAACTCGTGCATCCGCTCTGTGCGAAGGGCAAAGCTATAAGCCGGATATCGGCCGCAGTTATACAACCTCACCGGATGAAAATTTTCGATCCAGTAGGTGCGCCTTTCCGGTGCCACCTCCACATTAAACAGGAGCATATCTGCCTGTGGATGTTCTTCAAAGGCCTGCATCACTGCCCGGGCATAGCCTTTTTTGTATACAATATCTTCGTCTGCAAAAAGACAGATATCCTTGTCTGCCCGGAGCAGTGCATGATTACGGCTAAGTCCTACACCTTTTTCCTCCATCTGAAAGCAGCGAATCTGATGCCCTTGGTAATCAAATTCTTCATAGCCATAGGGCATCTTCTGATTGACCAGAATACAGTCACACTCCGGCTGCATTTTTGCAATCAGAGCATGGGCATCCTGCCCCACTGAGGAAATCAACATTTGCAGAGTCATAAGGGGTTCCTCCCTGTTTTCCTCATCTCTTTTCCATAGTATTGCTGCAGAAGTTTACGATCTCCATTACAAAGAATGACAGCATCTGCAGGGCAATCCTGCAATTTCAGCTGTTCCAGTACATGCTGCAGCTGCTTGCCATTTTTGCGTCCGCAGGGAACCTGTATCACCACTTTGTCAAAGCTGCGCAGTTTCCCGTATTGTTCCGCTTCTGCGGAGAACCGGACGGTTTCCACGGGTATTGCCACTTCCGGTACGCTTTCCGTGGTTTCCTCCAATAAAAGAAGCCCTACCTTATCCTGGGAATAACGATAATTCATATTTGTCTGCAGTTCCTCTTCTCTCCAACCCAGCACGCCCAATACCGGTAACCCATACCGCTGACAGATATCCTCCGGCAGATAAATGGCGTCATCCATGGCATAATACAGAAACAGTACAAGGAAAGCAACTAAGGCACAAAGAACGGCACAGACTGCTGCCACTCTGCCTGTCTGCAGGTCAAAAATCACAGCCTCCGGTTCGGTGGTGCGGTACACTGTAATTTGTTCCAATTCCCGGATAGTGGTGGCAAAATGCACCAGGGACTGTTCCGTAGCATCCAGGATTTCCCTGGTCTGCTCAGGATCATGGGTGCGGACAGTGATGGTCAAAAGCCGGATATCGGTAAGAATATCCGCAGTCACTGCCTCCCGGACTTCTGCCTCCTGATAGCCCTCCGGCAAAAGTGTCATGGTGTATTTCAAAATCGGATCGGTTTTCATTAAATCATCCCAGGTATAACCGTTGTAGTACTGATAAGCCTCCCCGGTGGATTTCTCTGCAAAATCAATGTAGAGTTTCCCCACTGCTTCGTATTCTCTTGCCGGTGCATAAACCACATGCACAACAAGATAACAGGCGCACCCCACAAGTGCGCCTGTTAAAGCCGCAAGAAATACGATCCAGATTTTCCGTAAACCAAGTAAGCCCAGACGTTTTAAATCCATGCGTTCCTACCCTTTCTTTTATTTCAGTGCCGTGGTCTGTTTCTCATCAATTCCTTCCGTGCTTTCCGGTTTGAAGAGAATCTTTAAGGTCAGAAGCATCAGCTTCAAATCCAGCCACACGGTATAATTTTCAATATAGAACAGATCCAGTTTCAATTTATCATAGGGGGTGGTATTGTATTTGCCGTATACCTGGGCATAGCCGGCAAGTCCCGCTTTCATCTTCATCCGGAAAGCAAACTCCGGCATGTCCTCCATATACTGTTTGATAATTTCCGGGCGCTCCGGTCTGGGTCCAATGAAAGACATATCCCCCTTCAGAATATTAAAAAGCTGCGGAAGCTCGTCCAGGCGCACCTTACGGATAAATTTACCTACCGGGGTAATGCGGGAATCATTCTGGGAAGCTAATCTTGCCACGCCGTCCTTCTCCGCATCCACGCGCATGCTTCTGAATTTCAGAATCTTGAATTCTTTCCCGCCGGTGGTGCAGCGCACCTGCTTGTACAAAACCGGACCATGATCGTAGAGCTTCACTGCCAATGCCGTAATCAGCATAAAGGGAGATGCCAGCACGATCAGAATCAAAGAACACACCACATCGATCAGGCGTTTCACCATGCGCTGCTCAATGGTCATGGAGCATTCCCTGGTAAGGAAAATCGGTGTATCAAAAAGATGAATGGGGTCGGCACCACGCACAATGACATCGGAAATCTTCGGCATCAGATACACGCGAATGTATTTGCTATAGCAGTATTTCAGCAGGTCATTGCGGACGCTGATGGGGATATCCCAAAGAACAATTCCTCCATAGCCTGCCGTGATCTCGTCATAGATAGCCGGAAGTCCCTCTGTCAGATTCATGCTTTTCACGATATCATACTTGTCCGGCCGGCTGGCAAATTTCCCCATAATATCCTCAATAGGGCGCTCTCCGTAAATCAAAAGCAATTTACGGGGCGGAAACATACGTTGGTATACCTTCTGGCAAAGGAAAGTCCAGACTGCGGCAATTGCCAGCTGTACTGCTGCCGCCCACAGCATATAAGAAGGACGAAGCAGTGTCAGTGCCATAAGAGACAGCTGGATATAGGAAATAATATTGACACATAGCAGGGCGAAAAACTGGGAAAAAAACACATCCGTGCCTTTCAGATACCCGATTTTCGTACCACCATAGGTCTGGGAAAACAATGCAAGTAACGCAAAGTAAAGCAAAATAAGCAGCCAGTGACCCTTTTGCCAGAAAGGAAGGCGATAGCTGATATAGGGGAAATAAATATTGTACCACAAATAACCGTACACGGCTGTCTGGAGAATCAAACCGATCAGAGATAAAAATAAAATCGTGGCACGCTTTAAGGATTCATGTTTTCTCATAACATACTCCGTATTTGCTATAGTTATCTTTTAGTATAGCATTGTTTCCCGGATTGTGCAATTCCATAGCAAAGGCGTGGGTAAACCACCCACGCCCTTTCACAATTTCCGGTTATTTTTCTATGACGGTTTCCGCATCCCGGTAAACCAATGCACACTGATAAGGAATTTTAGAACTTGCAAAGGAAAAAGTTGCAGGATCCGCATCTAAATCATCCAGCACAACGGTTTCCCCTGTCGTCTGATCCATAACGCAAATCAACTTGAAGTTTCTGTTTTCCTTGACTAAATCCTGTGGGATTTCCAGTCGGTATGTCCATTCGCCAGGAGTCGCGTTTACAATCTGACTGCCCGGTG